>NZ_NPIZ01000075.1:0-22333 GCF_002251185.1 Prevotella sp. P5-126 | reverse complement strand
ATATAATACATTTAACAATATTTATGCTACGCAACCAATAAATGCCAGATATTTGCCTATAAAAGACGGAAAACATATGTGGTCCATAGTGTTGGTCGGTAATTGTTGTTCGTGAGGAATATAAACGAGTGAATAGCATGCTATTTTATATACAAAACGACAATATGACACACAAAGGTGACAATGTGGCGCGTTTTGTTGGTGTGGCATGAGACTTGCATTAATTGTTAGTGAACGCGGAAGCGAAGGCAGAGGCGCTCGGTAAACAACATATAAAACAGAACAATTAAACAAATAAAATTAGGAGGTATGATTATGTTACCAGTAATGTTTAAAAACAGTTGGTTCCCAACAGTGTTCGATGATTTCTTCAACAGTGATGCAATGGCAACTGCCACAACGACCGCTCCGGCAGTCAACGTCAGAGAAGATCTTAATGAATATACCATGGAGATGGCTGTGCCTGGTATCAAAAAAGAGTATTGTCGTGTACAGTTGACCGATGACGGCAACCTTCATGTAGCCATTGAAAACAAGATGGAACATAAGGATGAGGATAAGAAACAGCATTATCTGCGTCGTGAGTTCAGTTATACAAACTATCAGCAGACTTACACTTTGCCTGACGATGTAGCTAAGGATAGAATTTCTGCTAAGGTTGACAACGGTATTCTTACTGTGGTGATGCCTAAATTGAAGAAGGAAGAGAGTAAAGTGGCACGTGCAATTGAGATTGCATAACGTAGCTGAAAGTATAGTCACTTTAACATAAACGTATGTAGCGGGCTGCAAAATTCGTTTTGCAGTCCGCTATTTTGTTATGTCTGTATCTCCTTGTTTATATAAACTGTTTTTTTTAGTTTTGTTGAATATATGATAAGGGTTTTGCTTGCATGATTGATGAAGTTTGGTGGTTTGCGGAATTATTCGTATCTTTGCAAGGTAGAATAATGACTAAAAATAGCGAATATGACAGATAAAGAAAAACTGATAACAGATAATATGGGGTATGTGGTCACATTGGCGCGCCAATATTCCTGCGAACTTCTTGATACAGATGACTTGGTGAGTGAAGGAACTATCGGTATTATCAAGGCGGCGGAAAAGTTTGATCCGAATCGGGCTAAGCCTTTTGTTACTTTTGCCGCACCTTATATTCGTACCGCCATTGAAGCTGCTATACGTCGAGTGACTGGTGAAGTGACAGTGAAATCGACGGACGAGAGTATCCCTGCAGGGTCACGTAATAATTATACGCTACTAAATGTGTTGGAGGATAAAAACTCGCAACGGGCTGATGTCGAGATGGAACGGGAACTGTTGAAGTCAGACTTAGAGCGTTGTATCTATCTGCTCGACCAGCGCGAGGCAGCAGTCATTAAAAGGTATTTCGGATTAGGTTTTGATCGTATGGCCATGGCGGAAATTGGTGGTGAACTTGGGTTGAAGCGTGAGCGTGTGCGCCAAATACGCGACAAGGCTTTGCGCAAACTGCACAAAGCCTCGTCGTAGAAGATAATGCCGATGGTGGTATGGTACCATTTGGCAGACTGTCACGATCAATAGATTGTAGTGTTGTGATAGTTTCTATTTTTCTATGGTCATTGTTGCTCCTGATGTTCGGTGGAGAGCCCCATGGCATTGGCGCGCTCCATGAGCAGACGCATCAATGGTTCACGTTCATTTTCCACCCGATTGTCGAGTACGGCATCTTTTAGGTATTGTTTGAGTGTTCCCACCTCGCGAGAGGGTTTCAGATGGAACATCTCCATGATTTCGTTGCCGTCAATTACAGGTTGTAACAACCGTTTATAATCCTTTTCTTGTAAATCGGTGAGTTTTTCACGCACCATGCGGAAATTCTCCAAAAACATTTGTTTGCGCACCTCATTCTTTGAGGTGATGTCGGCTTCGCATAGGGTCATTAGATCGTTGATGTCGTCACCGGCATCGTTGAGCAGGCGTCGAACGGCAGAATCGGTTACAATCTCATCGGCAATGGCTATGGGGCGCATGTGCAGTTCTACCATTTTCTGTACGAAACGCATCTCGCTGCCCATAGGCAATTTCAGCCGGCGGAATATCTCCGGCACCATTTTTCCACCAAGATAGTCATGGTTGTGGAAAGTCCATCCAGCCTTAGGCTCCCAACGCTTGGCACGCGTTTTTCCGATATCGTGGAGTAACGCCCCCCATCGCAACCATAGGTTATCGCTATGCTGGCAGACGTTTTCCAGCACTTCCATGGTGTGGTGGAAATTGTTTTTATGAGCCCGGCCTTCTTTCTTTTCTACAATGTCGAGTGCGGAAAGCTCAGGAAGCATGCGCTGTAATAAGCCGCTACGTTGTAGGTATTCGAAGCCAATGCTTGGGTGTGGTGCCATCATGATTTTATTGAGCTCCACCTCGATACGTTCTCCGCTAACAATCTTGATGCGATCTACCATGCGTTCCAAAGCTTCAAACGTATCGTCCTCAATTTGAAAATTGAGCTGAGTGGCGAAACGAATGCAGCGCATCATACGCAAAGGATCGTCGGAGAATGTGATTTCAGGGTCGAGTGGAGTAGCAATAATGCGGTCTTCCATATCGGCAATACCGTCAAATGGATCTACCAATTCGCCGAATCGAGCGTTGTTGAGGCAGATTGCCATAGCATTGATGGTGAAATCTCGACGGTTTTGATCATCTTCCAGCGTACCGTCTTCCACAATAGGCTTGCGTGAATCGTGGCTATAGCTCTCTTTGCGAGCTCCCACAAATTCCACTTCCATATTTCCCATCTTTACTTGTGCTGTGCCAAAATTACGAAATACCGAGAGGTGTGCACGCCATCTGCCAGTCTTTGGGTTTTTTCCCAAATTCTTTTGCAGTTGTCGGGCCACTTCAATGCCACTGCCTACGACAACTACGTCAATGTCGTTGCTGGGGCGTTCGAGGAATATATCACGAACAAATCCGCCCACAACATAACATTCTAACCCCAGTTCGTCGGCGGAAGCACTGATTTGGCGGAATATCGGCTTATCGAGTATTTTAGCCAGTGCAGCGTCTGAATATAGCTTCATGATGGTATGTTTTTCTACTTTGTCATGTGCAAAGGTACGCAAATTTCATCTATTTCGGCTGTTCATTGCGCATTTTTTTGTAACTTTGCACCTTAGAATGACGAAGAAACTGATTATCATACTATCCGCAGTGCTATTTATAGTGGCTTGTGGCAATACCAACAACAAAGCGAAAGCATTGCTCGATGAAGCGCGTTTGGCACTAGACGAACGGCGTTACGATGATGTGCTTGCCAAGATTGACACCTTGCGCAATAAATATCCACGTGCCATTGAAGAGCGAAAACAGGCTTTACCGCTATGGCAAAAAGCAGAACTTTTGCGCACTCAAGACGAACTGGCAGTAGTTGATTCCCTGTTGGCGGTGGTGGGAAGTGCATACAATGAAGTCCGTCAACTGCAAAATCAGGCCGATAAATCAGGTGATCAAGAGGCATGGAAGCGCCACAACCGCACAGCGAATCAGTTGAAAGCGCGTAAAGACTCGCTTCAGAATCGCTTCGATGTGGCATGTGCCAAAATCAAGTATATTCATAAAAAGCAGAAAGAAATATAATAAATAGGTATTTTCCTGACGCTAATCCTTGGTGATATGGTAGGAATTTTTTAATTTTGCAATCGATTATGACAAAAGATAACCACACGACAGAGGCCCAGTTTGAACAGGTGATGAGTGAATGTCGCACCTTGTTCACCAAGAAGTTGCATGATTATGGAGCTTCATGGCGAATACTGCGCCCACAGTCGCTTACCGACCAATTGTTTATCAAGGCCAAGCGCATACGCTCCTTGGAAATTAAGAAGGAATCGCTTGTGGGCGAAGGCATACGACCAGAATTTATAGCCCTCATCAACTATGGCATTATTGGATTGATACAGCTCAGCCACGGATTTTCTGATACTGTCGATATGCAACCCGATGAAGCCCTTGCACTCTATGACAAGTATGCCGATGATGCCTTGCAACTGATGATACGTAAGAATCACGATTATGATGAGGCATGGAGATCCATGCGCGTCAGCAGTTATACCGATTTCATCCTCACCAAAATAGAACGCATCAAAGAGATAGAGAACATCGGTGGAGACACCCTTGTCAGTGAAGGCATTGATGCCAATTACATGGACATCATCAACTATGCCGTCTTTGGAGCAATCAAGTTGAGTGAATGATGGTTAGAAAAATAGCAGTAAACGTTGCCCGTTTGGTCATCGCAATGACATTTATCCTATCAGGATTTGTCAAAGCTGTAGATCCGCTGGGCACACAATATAAGATTGACGACTATCTCAAGGCAATGCAGCTGGGGACATTTCTACCCGATTTCCTCACACTTACTGCATCTGTACTTTTGTCGGCAGTGGAATTTGGATTGGGCATCTGTATGCTCTTTGCTATACGCCGTCGGTTGGTGTCACTACTTGCACTTTGCATGATGATTCCCATGACGGCATTAACACTATGGTTGGCAGTGGCCAACCCTGTCACCGATTGTGGGTGTTTCGGCGATGCTGTCACCCTCACCAATTGGCAGACATTTACAAAAAATGTGGTGCTTCTGGGTTGTGTCGCTATCGTGAGATACAGGCCGCTCGATATGATGCGCTTTGTATCGAAGACCAATCAATGGATTGTGACCAACTATTCGATGCTCTTCATTTTTGCTGTATCGGCATGGTCGCTATATGATTTGCCACAATTTGACTTTCGTCCTTATCATGTAGGAACCAATATCTTGAAGGGAATGGAGATTCCAGAAGGTGCAGAAATGCCAACCTTCGAAACGACATACCTGATGGAGAAGGACGGTAAGAGGCAGACATTCGATATAGACCACTATCCTGATTCTACTTGGACTCTTATCGAGGCCAATACTCGACAACTGACCAAGGGATATGAACCGCCCATCCACGATTTCTATATCAATGACATAGAAACAGGAGAAGACATCACCATGCAACTGTTGGAACAGAAGGGATACCTATTCCTGCTGGTGACACCACATCTTGGGAGTGCAGACGATAGCCAGTTTGACCGCATCAACGAACTCTATGAATATTCGCGCGATCATGGTTACCGCTTCTATGGACTCACCGCAAGCGATGAAAAAGCCATAGGACAATGGCGCGACATGACAGGGGCTGAATACACTTTCTGTCAATCAGACGAAACGGTGTTGAAGACCATCATACGTAGTAACCCAGGACTATTGTTGCTGAAAGACGGAACAATCGTGCGCAAATGGAGTCATAACAATCTGCCACAACTCGATGAAGAACAGGCAAACAAGTCTTTGGAGCAGTTGGATATTGGACATCTGCCAAAAGATACCACTCCAAGAAAGATACTTGATATCGTATTGTGGTATATGTTGCCCCTCTTCCTACTGACCATAGCAGACCGACTCTGGGCTTGGTCGAAATGGATGAAACGCAAAGAAGAAACAAACAAGATATTTAAACTCTTAAGAAAAAAGAAAATGAGAAAGAAAATTGTAGCAGGAAACTGGAAAATGAACCTGAACCTGCAAGACGGTGTGGCTTTGGCCAAAGAACTTAACGAGGCACTTGCTGCCGACAAACCCAATTGTGATGTTATCATCTGCACACCATTCATCCATCTGGCTTCTGTAGCTCAGGTGCTTGATGCCAATGTTATTGGCCTCGGTGCAGAAAACTGCGCTGACAAGGAAAAGGGTGCTTATACCGGTGAGGTTAGCGCTGAAATGGTTAAGAGCACTGGTGCACAGTATGTTATTCTGGGCCACTCAGAGCGTCGTCAGTATTACAGCGAGACTCCAGAGATCCTGAAAGAGAAGGTGCAACTCGCACTGAAGAACGGTCTTAAGGTTATCTTCTGTATCGGTGAAACTCTCGAAGAGCGTGAGGCTAACAAGCAGAACGAAGTAGTGAAGGCTGAACTCGAAGGAAGCGTATTCAACCTCAGCGAGGAAGAATTCCGCAACATCGTTATCGCTTACGAGCCAATTTGGGCTATTGGTACCGGTAAAACCGCTACCGCAGAGCAGGCAGAAGAAATCCATGCCTATATCCGCTCTATCGTAGCAGAGAAGTATGGTGCAACTGTGGCTGATGACACAACTATCCTTTACGGTGGTAGCTGCAAAGCCAGCAACGCTCCTGAACTCTTTGCAAAGCCCGACATCGACGGTGGTCTTATCGGAGGTGCTTCACTAAAATGTGCAGACTTCAAGGGCATTATCGACGCTTGGAAGAAATAAGGCTCAAACCAACCGGACTCAAGATGAAGCATCAGACTCTTCGTCGTGACCGTTGGATAGTCACCATGATTCTGTGTATCGGCATGGCAATCCATGCCGGTGCACAGTCTTTTACACAACGCATCCAGAAGAAAGTGGATGGTCAGGGTACTGTTACTATTCATCATAGTCAGGAGATAGACCGACTGGTCAATGTGCAACCCACATCGCCCAGCAGTACTACAGCAACTAAACCTTCTGCGGATAAGGCTGTGTCAAGTGGCAAATCCAATACTCCGACACCATCAGGTGCAGACAAAAACAGCGGCAACCCTTCTGCTGCTAATTCCCCAATAGCGAAAGTTAATGCGCCGGAGAGTAGCAGTGAAGCAGAGGTCGATATGTCTAAAAAGGTGATGCGTAATGCCCAAAAAGTCATGGGCTATCGTGTACAGGCCTTTGCCGGTGGCAACTCGCGTCAAGATCGTCAGAATGCCGAACGCACCCGCAACGCTATCAAAGCTCACTATCCTCATGTACCTGTCTATGTGCATTTCTATTCTCCTAGATGGATTTGTCGTGTCGGCAACTACCGTACATACGAGGAAGCGCACCATATGTTGGTTAACCTGCAACGGCTTGGCTATAAGCAGGCATCCATTGTGAAAGGAAAAATAACCGTACAGTATTAAATGAATCCAGAAACAGAATATAGAGAAGGACTTGACCAGTTGGCCGAGCACTACCATGAAGTGTTGTCGCTACTGGGTGAAGATCCCGAACGAGAGGGATTGCTTAAGACCCCCATGCGTGTGGCAAAGGCCATGCAGATATTGACACGTGGCTACAAAATGGACGCTCATAAAGTGCTGACTGATGCACTTTTCAAGGAAGATTATAGTCAGATGGTCATTGTCAAGGACATCGATTTCTTTTCATTGTGTGAACACCATATGTTGCCTTTCTATGGTAAAGTGCATGTGGCGTATATTCCAAATGGATATATTACTGGCCTTTCAAAGATTGCCCGTGTAGTAGATATCTTTAGTCATCGCCTTCAAGTGCAAGAGCGTATGACCCTGCAAATTAAGGAATGTATCGAACAGACCTTGCATCCGCTAGGTGTGATGGTTGTGGTCGAGGCTCAGCACATGTGTATGCAGATGCGTGGTGTAGAGAAAATAAACTCTATCACTACCACGAGCGACTTCAGTGGTGCCTTCAACCAGGCCAAAACTCGCCAAGAATTCATGAACCTCATCCATAATAAGTAACTCCTAATCATTCATAAAACTAATAAACATACACCCATGGCAGCCAATCAGAAAGAATCATACAAGACCAATCAGAACCTTCTGCAAGAGTTCTATCACAGTTGTTTCGGCAAGATTATAATCCTGTTGCTGATGATGGCACTGTTGCTGTTTGTGGCATTGATTACCCGTCCTACAAAGCAGCAGATGCTCGATGAGATGGAAGACAACATTCGCGAATGCCTCCAGGAAAACGATAGCATCAAGGCAGATGGCGTTGATGATGTTGTCAACAACTTCTGCAACATCTTCACAACTGCCGGTGAGTTAGCCTCCGACAGTGATGTCGTTGCTGCTTACAAGAAGTTTAACCGTTTGGAAGTATACCAGCATCCATTCTATTCTACCGCACACATTATTAATAATATTCATCCCAGTGGCGTCCGTGTCGGTATCGGTGTGTTTGGTGTTGTCATTCCTACGGTGAGTTATAAGGATTTGATACTATTTGTCAGTCCAATCAAGAACTACAACAAGACACATATTATCACTCCACCGGTTATTACCGATGATGACTTGGGTGAGAATCCCAATGTGCAGGAATACCATTATTTGGGTGATCCTGATCAGTAACTGTCAACAGAAGCGGCCTTCTCATAGTGTCGCACGACTGATATATTCATTTATTCCCAGTTGCACCTATGGTGTGGAAGGGATATTATTATCCCTACCATCATCTGTTGCTTTTGGGTATTTGAAAACTATTTTTTGACCTCATGAACAATTTTGGATAAAAGGTGTAACATAAGACAAAGACCGCACGTGGAATAATTGCTATATTTGCAAACGAAAGCCGTTGCGCTGACTGCTGACTGTATGAAGAAATCCACAGTGCGTTTGTCATGGGACGGCAGGTAGTGATACTAATTCAAACCTAAAATACCAATAATGATGAAAAGACTCAAACTTATTATCAGTATGTTGCTGTTGATGATATTGCATGTCAGTGCATCGTCAGCAGACCAGACGGTCTTATCGGTTGGAGTAGATCCTAATTTCCAAATCTATCTCTGCTTGGGACAGTCAAACATGGAAGGCAATGCCACTCCTGAGGCATGTGACCGTGTAGGTGTAAATCCCCGCTTTGTGTCGATGAATGTATTTGACGATGAAAAGGCTGGATGGCACAAATTCCAATGGCGCACAGCTGTTCCGCCATTGGTAGCACCTCAGACAGGTCTTACTCCTGCCGATTACTTCGGTCGTCGCATGGTGGATTTTCTGCCCGAAGAAGTCAGGGTGGGTGTGGTAATGGCAGCTGTTGGCGGCGCCAGCATCGACCTGTTTGACAAGCGCCTCTATAGCGATTACCTCAAGAAACAGCCCGATTGGATGAAAAACTTTGCTCGCCGCTATGATGGCAACCCTTATGCTTGCTTGATAGCAGCCGCTCGTGAGGCCATGAAGCAAGGTGTCATTAAGGGAATACTCTTCCATCAGGGTGAGACCAATACTGCCGATCCAACATGGCCAGCACGTGTAAAAACGGTCTATGATGATATTCTTGCCGACCTCGGCCTGCAAGCAGTCGACGTCCCATTGCTGATGGGCGAGGTGGTTCAGACCGATCAGGGAGGACACTGTGGTTCACACAATGCTATCATAGATGATATTGCCAAGACCATACCAACCGCTCATGTGATATCGTCGAAGGATTGCCCTCAGCGTGGCGATGGACTGCATTTCACCGCGGAAGGCTATCGAATCCTTGGCAAACGCTATGCCGATGTAATGCTTCAACTATTGGGTGCCCCCAAGCAGATGCATGCTTCTGCCAAAAAAGGTAGTTTGGCAGAAAATGCTATTGAAGGCAACGAATTTCCTCGCATTGATGCCCAGCATCGTGCTTATTTCCGTCTGCATGCTCCCGAAGCACGTGATGTGAAGGTAGATATCTGTGGCAAGAAATATCCCATGTTGCGCGATTCCAACGGCGAATGGTATGGAGTGACCGATCCGTTGGTTGTTGGTTTCCACTATTATGTCTTCAATGTAGATGGTGTCTCGGTTACTGATCCTGCTTGTGATACTTATTTCGGATGCCACCGTCTGATGAGCGGTTTGGATGTTCCTGAAGGTGACGAGGGTAACTATTACCATCCCCAACAGGGCGTGGCACAGGGACAAGTACGCTCTTGCACTTATTTTGCAGCTTCGCAAGGCAAGTTCCGTCGCGCCATGGTATATACGCCAGCCGAATACGAACGTAATAAGAGCAAGCGCTATCCTGTGCTCTATCTGCAGCATGGCATGGGTGAAGATGAAACCGGATGGAGTCATCAAGGCCACATGAACCATATTCTCGACAATCTGATAGCCACTGGCGAGTGTGTGCCCATGATAGTTGTTATGGAGAGTGGTGATGTGAAAGCGCCCTTCGTACCTAAGCGTGGAGCGACTCCTGATGCATCGCGCAACGGTTATGGTGCATCGTTCTATCAGGTTCTCAACGACGACCTCATCCCGATGATAGACAAGACCTTCCGTACTAAAACCGATCGCGAAAGTCGTGCAATGGCAGGACTGTCTTGGGGCGGTTTCCAAAGTTTCAATACCGTATTGACCCATCTCGACCGGTTTGCATATCTTGGAACCTTTAGTGGTGCCATATTCGGTGTTGATGTAAAGACCTGTCACAACGGTGTGTTTGCCGATGCTGACCGCTTCAACAAGCAGATGAAGTATATGTTCATGGGTTGCGGTACGGAGGAAAACTTCGGTACAGGCAAGATGGTCAACGACCTGAAGGCCCTTGGCATCAATGTTACTTATTATGAGTCGAAGGGTACTGCCCACGAATGGCTCACCTGGCGTCGTTGTCTTCGCCAGTTTGTTCCACACCTTTTTAAGAAATAAAACGATGAAATCAAACAACAACATTCTTTTTCTCGCCACAGCTTTGGCATCCTCTACTGTAGCCTTGGCACAGAATCCTATTATTCAAACCCAGCTGACTACCGATCCAGCTCCTTTGGTGTGTGGTGACCGCATCTATGTATATACCGGCCACGATGAAGACCATGCCGATTTCTTCTGGATGAATGAATGGCGTGTGTATTCTTCAACCGATATGGTCAACTGGACTGACCATGGTTCACCACTCAATCAATCGTCATTTGCTTGGGCTGACGACAGGGCATGGGCAGCACAGGCAATCGAGCGCAATGGAAAGTATTATTGGTATGTCTGTGCCCACTCCAAAATAACCGGTGGCATGGCTATCGGTGTGGCTGTAGGCGACACACCGACAGGTCCTTTCCGTGATGCCTTAGGCAAACCATTATTCGATAACGGTTCGTGGGACAATATAGACCCCACGGTTTTGATAGATACCGATGGTCAGGCATACCTCTATTGGGGCAATCCGCATCTCTACTGTGCCCGTCTTAACGATGATATGATATCTATCCGTGGCGAAGTGGAACGCATCGAACAGCGTGTTGAAGGCTTCGGCGCTCCCGATATGGAAAAGCGCGACAAAAATGTAAAATACAAAGATTGCTATACTGAAGGTCCATGGATTAGTAAGCGTGGCAACAACTATTACATGCTCTATGCCGCAGGTGGAGTGCCCGAACATATTGCTTATTCTATGAGCAAGACGCCTACAGGACCTTGGAAATACATGGGCAACATCATGCCACTGCAGGACACAGGTTCGTTTACCAACCATTGTGGTGTAGCTGATTTCAAGGGACATTCCTATTTCTTCTATCATACCGGCAAGTTGGGAGGTGGCTTTGGTCGCAGCGTAGCAGTTGAAGAGTTTACCTATCAACCAGATGGAACATTCCCTATCATCAATGCTACAGCCGAAGGAGTGCGTCCTATAGGTACCCTTTACCCATACAATCGTGTGGAAGCAGAGACTATGGCATGGTCGAAGGGCGTTAAGTCAGAGTGGAATGAAGATACCGGTGTGTATCTTTCAGATATTCATAATGGCGATTATATCAAAGTGCGTGAAGTGGATTTCGGTCAGCAACAACCGTTGCGTTTCGAAGCTCGTGTGGCAAGCGCCCTACAAGGCGGATGGATTGAAGTGCGTACCGACAGCGTGGCAGGTCCACTTGTGGCACAAGTGAAAGTGCCCTATACCGGTGGATGGGAGAAGTGGCAGACTGTAGAGACACTTGTAGAGCGTCCTCTTGTGGGCAAACACGATCTCTATTTCGTATTCAAAGGCCTGAAAGGTCTCAAACTCTTCACCTTCGACTGGTGGCGTTTCGATCAGAATCAAGTGGCAGCAGAAGGCATGATGCACAATCCTGTGCTGTGGAGCGACGTGCCCGATCCCGATGTGATTCGTGTGGGTGACACCTATTATATGGTCAGCACCACCATGCATCTCATGCCCGGAGCTCCTATCATGGCTTCGAAAGATCTGGTCAACTGGGAGATTGTCAACTATATCTTCCCCCGACTGACCGGCTCGCCACGTTACGATATGCGCGAAGGTACTGTCTATGGGCGTGGTCAGTGGGCCACTTCGCTGAAATATCACAATGGCAAATTCTATGCACTCTTTGCACCAAACGATAATTCTGACGGTGAAACCTATCTCTGTGTGGCTGACCGTGCAGAGGGAGAATGGACCATTCATAGCCGTATGCGACACTTCCACGACGCTACGTTGATGTTCGACGATGACGGAAAGGGCTATATCGTGTATGGTACAGGAGAAATCATGCAACTCAATGACGATTTGACCGATGTGATAGAAGGCAGTCATCATATACTTTTCAAACGCGATAAAACCGAAACCAACCTACTTGAAGGCTCTCGCATGATTAAGCACAATGGTAAATACTACCTGCTGATGATATCTTTGACCAATGGACATCCGCGTCGTGAAGTGTGCTATCGTGCAGACCATATCTACGGTCCATACGAGAAAAAGGTTATTCTTGAAACCGAATTTGGAGGTAAAGGCGGTGTGGGACAAGGCACCATTGTCGATACACCCGACGGACGTTGGTATGCTATCATCTTCCAAGACCGTGACGGAGTGGGGCGCACACCAACGCTCGAACCCGTTCGCTGGCTCGACGGATGGCCTATCTTGACCGATTGGGATGGTAAGATTCCCTATTTAATGCCTGTTCCTGTGAAGGGATTTGAGAAGAAATCCATAGTCTATAGCGACCATTTTGACAGCGATAAGTTGGCGCTGCAATGGCAGTGGAACCACAATCCAGTGGATGAGGCATGGTCGCTGACCGATCGCAAAGGTTGGCTCCGACTGAAGACATCACGCATCGCACCACACATCTTCCTTGCTCCCAATACGCTGACAAACCGTACCGAGGGTCCTGCATGCCAAGGAACAATACATCTGGATCTGAGCAATATGAAGGATGGCGACGTGGCTGGACTCTCTGCCTTCCAAGGCGATGCAGCCTTACTGTCGGTTGTGAAGAAAGGCAAACGCCTATATATTGTAGCAACGAAAGAGTCGGTGGAGTTGACCGATAAGGATAAAGCTGTTGTGGGTGTAAAACGAGAGGAAGTGTTCCGTCGCGAACTCAAGGGCAAAGAGGTTTGGTTGCGCATGGCGTGCGACTTCCGATTGGGCAAAGACCTTGCCACACTGTCGTACAGCGCAGATGGTAAACAATGGACAGATGCCATCAAAGATTTCCGTATGATTTATGATTATCGCCGATTGTTTATGGGCACACGTTTCGCTATCTATAACTTTGCCACACGTCAGACAGGTGGATGGGTCGATGTGGATAGCTTCGACTATCAGCGTGACTGATAGACTGTAACCTGCAAGATAACATCTAAACATATAAGATGGTTCGTCCGATGCTGTCGGACGAACCTCTTTTATTTCTATACGCGCACGCGCACGCGATGTCGCAAGAAATCGACCACTCGACCACCAGCGTGTTGTAACAGGTTGAGCAATATTGTCTTATGTTGGTGGTCGAATCGTTTTTGATGGGTGTTTTCGACCACCTTTCGACCACCACAAGTGTTGTTTGTTGTAAGCGTGAGGTTGTCATAAAGACGATGTTTGTATTTTGCCAGAGTAAATCATGATGCTGAAAATGTTTACCAAATGTTTGGCAATACCTTGGCCCTATATTTGGCAATACTTTTGTCTAACGTTTAAAAGACTTCTTTCCAATGTTTGAAAAGACTTCTTTCCAATGTTTGAAAAGACTTCTTTCTAACGTTTGATAATACTTTTATCCAACGTTTGACAATACTTTTATCCAACGTTTGACAATACTTTTATCCAACGTTTGATAATACTTTTATCCAACGTTTGATAATAATTTTATCAGCGGTTTGAAAAACTCTGAAAATATCGTTCGCTTTGAAGATGGTCGTGTTGCCAACAATTTTTATAGTGTGGTCGAAGCATGGTCGAAAATACCGTAGCAACCGCCATCGACCACAGCTTAAGATATTGAATAGTAGTGTTTTGAGCTTTTGGTGTGGTCGTGTGGTCGAATATTTTTGAAAACTGAAAAAAATATATGCCCTTATGGTATCTTTGCGTGTTGCGCTATTGTCTGAAAGAGGAACAGGCATTTAGGAATAAAAAATTGATTTACCCGGCAATTCACGTGGAATTGCCGAGTAAATCAACATGTTTTCCCCTTTTGTAAGGAGTTGGGTTATAGCTTAGAACCCCATATTGCCATTAGGCTTTGCAAGGTGTCCAAGGCTTCAACTGCTTGAAGAAATCGTTGCCCTTGTCGTCAACAAGGATGAATGCGGGGAAGTCTTCAACAGTGATTTTCCAAATGGCTTCCATACCCAGTTCGGGATATTCCACACATTCGATGCTCTTGATGCTCGACTGAGACAGTACAGCAGCCACACCACCGATAGTGCCGAGATAGAATCCACCATGCTTCTGACAAGCATCGGTAACCATCTGTGAACGGTTGCCCTTGGCTATCATCACCAGTGAACCACCGTGATCCTGGAACTCATCAACGTATGGGTCCATGCGGTTGGCTGTGGTTGGTCCCATTGAACCGCAAGGATAACCCTCTGGAGTCTTAGCAGGACCAGCGTAGAGCACGGGATAGTCTTTGAAATACTGTGGTAGGTCTTCACCTGCATCGAGGCGTGCCTTGAGCTTGGCATGGGCGATGTCGCGTGCCACGATGATGGTACCTTTCAGGTTGACGCGAGTAGATACGGGATATTTAGACAGTTCGGCACGAACAGCATCAATACCCTTGTCGAGGTCAATCTCGATACCCTTGGTGCCTTCGCCCGGATTGCGCAGTTCCTCAGGGATAAGCTCTGTGGGGTTCTCATCCATCTTCTCCAACCAGATACCGTCGCGGTTGATCTTAGCCTTGATATTGCGGTCTGCCGAACAGCTGACACCCATACCGATGGGGCATGATGCGCCGTGGCGAGGCAGACGGATCACGCGGATGTCGTGAGCCAGAGCCTTACCGCCAAACTGTGCACCCAGTCCAATCTTGTGGGCTTCGTCGAGGAGTTTTGCCTCAAGGTCGATATCGCGGAAAGCGCGTCCTGTCTCATCACCAGTGGTAGGCAGGTTGTCGTAGTACTTGATACTTGCCAGTTTCACTGTCAGCAAGTTTTTCTCTGCTGAAGTTCCACCGATAACAAATGCGATGTGGTAAGGAGGACATGCAGCAGTTCCGAGGCTCTTCATCTTCTCTACGAGGAATGGTAACAGCGTGCCTTCATTCTGAATGGTGGCCTTGGTCATGGGGTAGAAGTAGGTCTTGTTGGCAGAACCACCACCCTTGGCAACCATCACAAAGCGATATTCGGCACCCTCTGTAGCCTCGATGTCAATCTGTGCGGGAAGGTTGCAACGGGTGTTGACTTCGTCGTACATGTTGAGCGGGGCGTTTTGAGAATAACGCAGATTGTCCTGTGTGAAAGTGTTATATACACCAAGGCTGAGGGCTTCCTCATCCTCAAATCCGGTCCATACCTGCTGACCTTTCTCACCATGGATAATGGCTGTGCCGGTGTCCTGACAGAAAGGAAGAACACCTTTGACAGCTGTTTCGGCATTGCGCAGGAACTGCAAGGCTACATACTTGTCGTTTTCAGACGATTCAGGATCGGTAAGAATCTGGGCTACCTGCTCGTTGTGGGCGCGACGCAGCATAAACTCTACATCGTGGAATGCCTGCTGAGCCAACAGCGTCAGGGCTTCTTTCGATACTTTTACGATTTCTTTACCCTCAAATTCAGCTGTGCTGACGCCTTCTTTCGAGAGCAGTCTGTACTCAGTGTCGTCCTTGCCCAACTGGAACATAGGGGCATACTTGAATTCTGGATTCATATTCGTTTAGTTTTTTATAATGAATAATTAATACCTGTTGATTGGTTTATCAATAACCGAAGATATCCTCAAGAGTGAGTTTCTTTACTGGTGCTATGCGCTCCAGAACCTTCATATCGAGCTCTTTGTCATTGCCAAGGATCATGTAGCGATAGGGTTTACCGGCTGCTTGTGATTTCTCGAAATTCACAATGTCCTGTAGCGTTACTCGCTGTACATCCTTGTAGATGGTCTCGTTGATATCGTAGTCGAATCCCAATTTGCGCATGCTGAAGTAACGGTCGATAACCGATGACTTGGTGACGCGCTGGCTGGCAAGACGCTTGATGACGGCATCCTTGGCAATATTGAAGGCTGCTTCGCTCTGTGGGATGGTATCGAGAATGTTGTGGAACTCGCTGATGCAATCGCCCATCTTATCGTTTTGAGTGATGATATTTGCAAAGAAACTCTCCTTGTCGCTCTTCTTTGAAGGGCGGGTATATACGGCTCCGGCGCTATAGGCAAGACCGCGTGCTTCGCGCATCTCCTGGAATACGATGCTGTTCATACCGCCACCGAAGTATTCGTTGAATACGGAAATCTTTCCTGCATCGGCAAGATTGAAGGGACGGCCTTCATTGTGGTACATGCGGAAATAGATGTTTTTGGCATCAAACGGTGCCATCAACACTTCGTTTGTTGGAGTCTGAGTGGCTTGATAGGGAGTGGCATGGGGCACGTCCTGAAGTTTTTTGGGAGTGGCGTGCAACTTTGTGATAACGGCTGTCATGTCTTTCAACTCCATCGGACCATAGTAGTAGAGCTCATGCTTCATGTTGCGGAGACCTTTGATGAGATCGAGCAACTCCTGTGGATTGGTATTGCGCAACTGGTCGGCACTCATCATGTCGGTATATATATTACGGCTACCATATACACCATAAGCGTATAGATGTTCGGCGCAGTTACGTTGGTCTTTCTTGTCATCGTCGCGCTCTTTCAAGATGAGCGATACGAACTGGTCGTAGGATGCTTGGTCGGCTTTAGCATTTTGGAGCACATTCTCCATCAGTGACAGTGCTTCTGCCATATTCTCACTCAAGCCGTTCAGACGGATGGTGATACGGTTGCCAGATACACTAATTCCATAGTCACAACCCAGCTTGTAGAACTTGCGTTTAAGTTCTGCCACCGAGTATTTATCGGTTCCAACATAGTTCAGATAGTTGCTTGCCATATCGTAACGGTTGTCGTCTTGATTACCGAAATCGTAGGCGAAACCGAGATAGAAGAGACCATTATCGGTGTTCTTCTTATAGACAACGGGTATGCCTTTCTTGGTGGTGGCAAGGGTCAGGTCTTTCTTGAAATCCACAAAGACGGGTTGGATGGGCGTCACCTCTGTGTTCTGAATGTCTTTCACAAACTGGCTCACCATGTCGCGGTTGGCAGGAATAGGAGTGATGGCAGGCTTGTCAATCTTCTTGGCAAGACTGTCGGTGCCCTGTGTTTTGTAGATTACAGCATAACCGTTGGTGAAGAAACGATTGGCAAAAGCCACAATATCCTGCTTTGTCATCTTCTCAATGCGTGCAATGCTATTGGCATGCTGTTGCCAACTGTCACCATTGACAAACGAGTTGACCATCTCTGAGACGCGCCATCTGTTGTTGTCGAGTGCTTGCATATATTTGCGCTTGAGATTGTTGACGATAGAAGGCAACAGGTCATCGTCGATGTTTCCTTTCTTCAGATTATCCAATTGGGCTACCATCAGATCCTTTACCTCTTCCAGTGTCTGGCCCTGACGGGGAACGCCATAGAGTACAAAGCTGGAGTAGTCTTGTTGAGTTTGACAGAAAGCCTGTGCTACCATAACCTTCATAGGCTGATTGAGGTTTGTGTCGAAGAGTCCGGCACGACCGTTGCTCAGCATAGAAGAAATGACGTCAAGGGTGTCGGACTGCAGAGATGCTGCCTTTTCGCCACGCCATGCCACACAGACAAAGGCTGCCTGCTGACCAACGATAGTTGTATCGGACGGAGTGGTCAATACTGGTTGGGCAGGGAATATTGGTTGGCTGACATCCTGACCGGGTTGCATAGTGCCGAAATACTTGTCGATGATGGCTACTACCTGATCGGGATCGAAATCACCAGCCATACAGATCGCCATATTGTTGGGCACATACCACTTCCTGAAATAGTTCTTGATATTGGTGATGGAAGGGTTCTTCAGGTGATTCTGGGTACCGATGGTAGTCTGTGTGCCATAGGGATGGGTTGGGGTAAGTTTCTTGCCAATGGCGCTCCAAAGTTTGTCGTTATCGTCGGTGAGATAGATATTGTACTCCTCATAAACGGCCTCAAGTTCGGTATGGAAGCCGCGAATTACCATATTCTGAAAACGATCAGACTGAATCTTGGCCCAGTTGTCAATCTCGTTGGAGGGAATATCTTCTGTATAGCAGGTCACATCGTTGCTGGTATAAGCATTGGTACCCTGTGCGCCGATGGTTGACATGAGTTTGTCATACTCGTTGGGGATGAAGTAGCGGGCTGCTATTTGGCTCACGCTGTCTATCTCGTGGTAGGCCTGCTTGCGTGCCATGGCATCGGTCAGTTGGCGGTAACGCTCATAACGAGCCTCGATGTCGGCAAGCAATGGTGCTTCGGATTCGGCATTATTGGTACCGAAATGGTTGGTGCCTTTAAACATCAGATGCTCCAGATAGTGGGCGAGACCCGTGGTTTCGGCAGGATCGTTCTTCGAACCGGTGCGAACGGCGATGTGTGCCTCAATACGTGGCTTATCTTTGTTGACGCTAAGATAAACCTTCAGACCGTTGTCAAGCGTGTAGATGCGGGTTTTCGTCATGTCGCCGCTGACGGTCTCAAACTTGTAGTCCTTAGCTGCCGCTGTGGTGGCAACAGCAAGTGCCAACAGGGAGAGGATACTCTTTAATTTCATATGCGGATGTTTTATATTTTGTTCTGTTATTCTTCCAGATGTTTTGCCTACTTCCGATGTTTGCGGATTGAGAAGCGTGTGAGTTGTCTTTTTGTTGTTCTGCGTCGCTGCAACACTTAGCTATCGTATCGGCTTAGTCTTCAAAGTCTATTTCGTGATCGAGTTTTGTGATGAAATCATCGAATACAGACTGTTCTACATCGCCCATGGCAAACTCTTTCTCGGCATCCTTACGAATCTCTGCCACCCATGCACGACGTGCGCGGATATAGTCTTCGCGGATGCGGGGCAGGTCGCTATCGCTCAGTTCGTCGAGTCCATAGTAGTCGAGAATGAGACGATAGGTCCAGGTCCACTGGTATTGGCGATAGTGGTTGTCGATATCGATAAAGCGGTCGAGAATCTCTTTGATGCTTTCAATGTTGCCATTCTTGATATCATCAATAAGTCGTTCCTCTTCGCTGATGGGCAAGAGAAGGCCTGAGAGATCTGTCCAGTGGCCCAAACCGATATCTGATGTTGGTTTGCCGAGGAATCCGCCTTTGATGGCGCGCTTTAGAACGGCACCCATATAGATGCGAAGTGCAATATCGTAATACTTAATGCCTTTGCGTAGCGATGTGGCATTGATGATGTATTCATGGTAGTTGTATGAAGATACGTTGTCACCTCCGGCTTGGCGAAGTGCTTCAAGGATTTTCTTGCCTTGCACGATTTCGCCCACGGTAAAGGGTGATAGCCAGTCGAAGTTGATGATGCTCTTACGACAGGAGGCGGCACGCTTGTCACGCTTGGGCCACTTCTTGATGTCGCGGTAGAGACCTACCGTGGTGATGTTGCGTCCAGGTACGATATACATGGTGTCGCCGTAAGCCAGCAGATAGGCGAAAGGCAGACAACGCATGTCGGGGTGGTTCATCAGTTTGCCGAAACATACGGAGAAGGCTCCAATCTTTGCTGGCATAAGGACATAGGCACCACTGGCCGTCTTGGTGCCGCGTTCCAGAGTGCCGTAATGTAATGGTCCCATTTTGTAAGCATGGTTGGAGAAATTGGTGTTTGAACCGGCATTATAGAACGAAAACTCGCCGCCGATGAGCAAACTTGATTTGTGGTGGGAGGCTGAGAATGGTCCGCAAAAGGCAGCACATGCCTCACCGTTGGCCATATAGGAATTGGCAAAGAAGACGCTGGCTTGGGCTGTGAATCCGTTGGCCACCTGACAGGCTTCGCCTACAAAACAGTCTTGCATCTTGACAGAATTGGTGATACTGCAACCATTGGAAATGATGGAGTTTTCGCAGATTACACCTGTGCCAATATATACAGAGGCATCTTTCGAACTGAGGATCGTGCAATCGCTCAATCGTGATGCGCCATTGATCTCACAGTCATCTTTCACAACCGTATTGGTAATCTCCTTGGTATTGATAATCTTTACGTTGTTGCCGATGGTACCACGGTCGGGAAGGGAGAAACGCACTTCTTCGCGGATGAGACGAGTAATCTTCTCTTTTAATACCTTATCGTTGAAGTGTTTCACCATGAAAGCGGCTAACTGGGAGTTGAGGTCATGGAAAAGCACCAAGTTTCCATCGCCCATTTCGTTTAGCACCGATATCATGTGGTCTTCACCATAGGTGGCTCCCTCTGTCGTCTCCATTGTTGATACGTTAGAGATATAACAGTTGTCGCCGATGGTATAGTTGTTGATGAAATTGCCAATCTTCTCTATCAGACAGTTGTCACCAATGGTTACGTTGCGAAGTGTGGCATCGTTAATGCCTGCATGTTTGGTAAATCCCTTTGTGACTTCTACTTGAAGGTCGAATACGCCAAGCCGAATGTCGCCATAAAACATCACGCGGTGGAATCCGTATGGTGAGAAATCATCTGCCACTTTAACGCTTTCCCAATTTTCTGCCCAGCAGTTATTCCGTTCGAGGACGTCTATTTCCTCTTGGGTCAATTGTCTGTAATCTCTCATTTCTATCTGTGTTTGATTGTACATGCTTTACTTTGTTGTTGTATGTTCTATATGACGTTTTTGCTCACAATGCTTCTTATTCCTCTACTTGATAGAGAAAATCGTTGTAGGGATATTTCTGTACATGGAGTTGGCGAACCTTTTGATAGAGGATCTCACGAAGCGTGTCGATGTTTTGCTTTTCTTTGGCTGATATAAAAAGACAGTCTCCCTGCATTTTTGCCATCCAGGTTTTCTTCAATTCATCGAGTGTCACATTCTCTTTGGTAGAGGGAGTGAGGTCGTCTGCCTCTTTTTCTATCCAGGTGTAGGCATCAATCTTGTTAAATACAATCATTGACGGTTTGTCGGCACAGCCTAAATCGGATAAGGTTTTCTCCACAACTTTTATCTGTTCCTCAAAGTCGGGATGCGAGATATCTACCACATGTACCAATAAATCGGCCTCGCGCACTTCATCAAGAGTGGATTTGAAGGAATCTACCAAGTCGGTTGGCAACTTACGGATGAAACCTACTGTATCGGCAAGTAGGAAAGGGAGATTGTCGATAACCATCTTGCGTACTGTGGTATCGAGCGTGGCGAATAGCTTGTTTTCTGCAAACACATCGCTCTTAGAAAGCAGATTCATCATGGTCGATTTTCCTACGTTCGTATATCCCACCAAGGCTACACGAATCAGGCGACCGCGGTTTTTACGTTGGGTGGTTTTCTGCTTGTCGATTTCTACTAAACGTTGTTTCAATAGCGTAATACGGTGCAGAATGATACGGCGGTCCATCTCCAACTGTGTTTCACCAGGACCACGAAGACCAACACTACCTTTACCACCACCGCTACCAGAGCCGCCGCCTTGGCGTTCCAAGTGGGTCCACAGGCGTTGCAGACGAGGCAACATATAGCGATACTGTGCCAATTCTACTTGTGTTTTAGCTTCGGCGGTCTGTGCGCGCATGGCGAATATATCAAGAATCAACGAGGTGCGGTCGAGAATCTTTACTTTCAGTTCAGCCTCGATATTGCGCATCTGTTTGGCAGACAGCTCATCATCGAATATCACCATACCTACAGGTTGGGTTTCGCCGGTTGGGTCGTCGTCGGCAGCATCCTCTTGCATTTTGATATATTGCTTGATTTCTTCCAGTTTTCCCTTACCCACATAGGTAACCTGGCTGGGGCCTTGCACCTTCTGTGTGAAGCGTTTCACGGTGACGGCTCCTGCTGTATCCGCAAGGAATTCCAGTTCGTCAAGGTATTCTTTGGTCTTTGCCTCATCCTGCTCCTGAGTGATAAGTCCCACGAGTACGGCGGTTTCGGCCTTGACTTCTGAAATAACAAATTCTTTCATTTAGTATTTTTTTATATTATTTTATTTAATGTGGAAAAATAAAAATAAAATTCCGATTTTTAGGGTTCTTTTTTAAAAAAAAAACTTTAGCATGTATATTTTTTTTGAATTTATACTACCTTTTCGTTTCAAAAATTAAAA
>NZ_NPIZ01000074.1:0-3271 GCF_002251185.1 Prevotella sp. P5-126 | reverse complement strand
TCCTTGAAATAGAGGAAAGAGATCTTTGACATATTGACACAAGCAAGACTGTAGATTAGATAATAAATCAGAAATCAACAGCTGAAAGTATGAGCACTTATGCATACGGCCGCCTATAGTTATAGGAAAGTATGCTTAAGTCAAGGCGAAAGTAAGTCAGGGCGCATGGTGGATGCCTTGGCTCACGGAGGCGATGAAGGACGTGATAAGCTGCGATAAGCTGCGGGTAGGAGCAAATATCCCTTGATCCGCGGATTTCCGAATGGGACAACCCATCAGGCTGAAGGCCTGTTATCCCTGCGTAGGCAGGGAGGCTAACCGAGGGAACTGAAACATCTTAGTACCTCGAGGAAGAGAAAATAACAATGATTCCCCCAGTAGTGGCGAGCGACCGGGGAAGAGCCCAAACCTGCTTTGTGGCAACGCATGGCAGGGGTTGTAGGACCGCGCCGTGGTACTTGCAATGTGAGAAGAAGTATCTGGAAAGTTACATCATAGAAGGTGATAATCCTGTATTCGAAACAATTGCGAGACCTAGCGGTATCCTGAGTAACGCGGGACACGTGTAATCCTGCGCGAATCCGCCGGGCCCATCCGGCAAGGCTAAATACTCCCGTGAGACCGATAGCGTACCAGTACCGTGAGGGAAAGGTGAAAAGTACCCCTATAAGGGGAGTGAAAGAGTACCTGAAACCATGCGCCTACAAGCGGTCGGAGCTGCTATAAGCAGTGACGGCGTGCCTTTTGCATAATGAACCTACGAGTTACCGTCACAGGCGAGGTTAAGGAAGAGGACTTCCCGAGCCGCAGTGAAAGCGAGGCTGAACAGGCCGTATAGTCTGTGGAGGTAGACGCGAAACCGAGTGATCTACACATGTCCAGGATGAAGTCCCGGTAACACGGGATGGAGGTCCGCACCGATAAGCGTTGAAAAGCTTCCGGATGAGGTGTGTGTAGGAGTGAAAGGCCAATCAAACTCGGAGATAGCTCGTACTCCCCGAAAGGCATTTAGGTGCCGCGTCACATGATCTGTATGAGAGGTAGAGCGACCGATAGGTCAAGAGGGCTTCACCGCCTATCGCGACCTGACGAACTCCGAATGCTCATACACCGCAGTGTGGCAGTAAGGGGGCGGGTGCTAAGGTCCGTCCCCGAGAGGAGAAGAATCCAGACCGCCGTCTAAGGTCCCCAAGTTCTGTCTGAGTTAGTCTAACGAAGTGTGGTCTCCGTGACAGCTAGGATGTTGGCTTGGAAGCAGCCATTCATTCAAAGAGTGCGTAACAGCTCACTAGTCGAGAGACCGTGCATGGATAATAATCGGGTATAAGACAGGCACCGAAGTCGCGGGATAGTAATGATAAAAGTATCGGTAGGGGAGCATTCCTGCGGCGTTGAATGGGAAAGGACGACTTTCCCTGGAGCTTCAGGAAAAGCAAATGTAGGTATAAGTAACGATTAGGGGTGTGAGATCCACCCCCGCCGTACGACTAAGGTTTCCCGGGCAATGTTAATCATCCCGGGGTAAGTCGGGTCCTAAGTCTAAGCCGAACGGCGAAGGCGATGGCTGACACGGTCAATATTCCGTGACTTCCTTATGGAGTGACGTGGAGACGCAGTCGTGACACTGCCGCGGGGAAACGGAATTCCCCGTTAAAGGATGTAGGCATTGAGGGAGGCAGGCAAATCCACCTCCCGAGCTGAACTCCGAGAGTACGGCACTCTCTCCGGAGAGAGCCGACAGCGCAGGTAATCATACTGCCGAGAAAATCCGCTAAACTTAATCCATACGGAACCCGTACCGCAAACCGACACAGGTAGTCGGGTAGAACATACTAAGGCGTTGAGAGATTCACGGTTAAGGAACTAGGCAAACTGACCCCGTAACTTCGGGATAAGGGGTCCTCCAGCAATGGAGGCGCAGAGAATAGGTCCAGGCAACTGTTTAGCAAAAACACAGGGCTGTGCAAACTCGCAAGATGAGGTATACAGCCTGACACCTGCCCGGTGCCGGAAGGTTAAGAGGAGATGTCACCGCAAGGGAAGCATTGAATTGAAGCCCCGGTAAACGGCGGCCGTAACTATAACGGTCCTAAGGTAGCGAAATTCCTTGTCGGGTAAGTTCCGACCTGCACGAATGGTGTAATGATCCGGACGCTGTCTCAACCGTGAGCTCAGTGAAATTGTAGTATCGGTGAAGATGCCGATTACCCGCGATGGGACGAAAAGACCCCGTGAACCTTTACTACAGCTTAGCATTGACCTTGGTCATCGGATGTGTAGGATAGGCCGGAGGCATTGAATCATGCGCGCCAGCGTGTGTGGAGCCATCCTTGAAATACGGCCCTTCTGCTGCCTGAGGTCTAACGCGCTTTGCGCGGACACTGCTTGGTGGGTAGTTTGACTGGGGTGGTCGCCTCCAAAAGCGTAACGGAGGCTTCCAAAGGTGCCCTCGGGCCGATTGGTAACCGGCCTTATAGAGTGCAATGGCATAAGGGCGCTTGACTGGGAGGCAGACATGCCGAGCAGGCAGGAAACTGGGGCATAGTGATCCGGCGGATCCGTATGGAAGGTCCGTCGCTCAAAGGATAAAAGGTACTCCGGGGATAACAGGCTGATCCCCCCCAAGAGCTCATATCGACGGGGTGGTTTGGCACCTCGATGTCGGCTCGTCACATCCTGGGGCTGGAGAAGGTCCCAAGGGTTGGGCTGTTCGCCCATTAAAGTGGCACGCGAGCTGGGTTCAGAACGTCGTGAGACAGTTCGGTCTCTATCTATCGTGGGCGCAGGAGTCTTGAGGGGACCGGCCACTAGTACGAGAGGACCGTGGTTGACCGACCTCCGGTTTACCGGTTGTGCCGCCAGGTGCACCGCCGGGTATCCGCGTCGGGTTCGGATAAGCGCTGAAAGCATCTAAGTGCGAAGCCGGCCTCAAGATGAGGACTCCATTGAGGGTCGTCGAAGACTACGACGTTGATAGGGTGCAGGTGTAAAGACAGCGATGTCAAAGCCGAGCACTACTAATTGCCCGAAAACTTTTGTCTGAGGCGATACTTTCAGATGTTGGCTCTGTATCTGTGATACAGTTTGCTTGTGTGCGATTGTCAACCTATACCGGCTGTATGTGATACGGCTGAGAGAATTATCAGGTGGCTATTGCGGTGGGGTTCCACCTCTTCCCATTCCGAACAGAGAAGTTAAGCCCACTTGCGCCGATGGTACTGCAATGCAATGCGGGAGAGTAGGAGGCCGCCATCTTTTACAAAGCACCTTG
>NZ_NPIZ01000073.1:0-11643 GCF_002251185.1 Prevotella sp. P5-126 | reverse complement strand
AATTCATCGGCAACAACCTTACAAGCGCGATGCCTGCATTAACCATTGGACAGGAACAGAGACAGCACGCCATCGGCTACCTTACGGGACAGGTGGTGTACGCTACCGGCGGCGAGGCCCTCGGCACCGTCACCGTGTACGACCGCAAGGGGCAGGCGGTGAGATGTGTACGCAAGGGTCTCGGCGGACGTCTCGAGGATGTGGTCACGGCATACACGTTCACGGGTGCCGTTGACAGCACGGAGGTGCATGCCGGTGTCGGTTACGGGAGTGACTTCATGGCAAAGACCTCCTATACGTACCAATATGGCAAAAAGACAAAGATGAGCCTGTCCGTCAGACATGGTGCCTCCACACAGTCGCGTGAGACGGGATACGTCTATGACGCCATAGGCAGGCTGGAAAGGAAGGAAAGGCAACTGACCAGGACATCCAAGTCCATGTGCTCATATACATACGACGTTCACGGATGGCTCAAGAGCGTCAGCAGCGGAGGATTCCGCGAAGACCTGTACTATGCCGACGGTCTTGACAGCGCATGCTACAACGGAAACATAAGCACCGTGCGGTGGAAGGCAAGGAATGATAGCGAATACAAGGGCTACAACCTGAGGTACGACGGGTGCAACCGCCTGTACCTGGCGCTTTTCGGAACAGGCGACAACCTGACAGGCAACAGAAACTACTTCAACGAGCAGGCGGAGTACGACTGCAACGGAAACATCAAGAGGCTGCGACGTTGCGGGCTTCAGGACGCGATGCACGGAGGTTTCGGATTGGTTGACGACCTGCGGATGACATACGAGGGGAACCAGTTGGCAAGCGTGTTCGACAACGTATGGAGACTTCCGTACGCAGGGGCGACGGACTTCGACGGCGTGGCTGGGCAGGAGTATCCACTGACATACAACGGGGCAGGGTCGCTCACGAGCGACGCGAGCCGCAGGATAGCGAGGATAGACTATGATCTGAGGAACAATCCGATAAGGATACAGTTCACCGACGGAAACGTGACGAAATATGTCTATAGCGCAATGGGCGAGAAACTGCGCGTGGTGTATCAGACAGCCGTTCCGAACATCACCGTCGCCATAGGAAGCACAAGGGAGCTCATGCCGTCGGAGATACTA
Source organism: Prevotella sp. P5-126 (assembly GCF_002251185.1). Classification (NCBI taxonomy): domain Bacteria; kingdom Pseudomonadati; phylum Bacteroidota; class Bacteroidia; order Bacteroidales; family Prevotellaceae; genus Prevotella; species Prevotella sp. P5-126. The sequence continues at coordinate 10,513 of NZ_NPIZ01000073.1, read as the reverse complement.
TACACAGACTCCACGGACTATCTGCTTGGAGGTGCCTTGACGCTTAAGAACGGACGCATAGACATGTTCCAGTTTGACGAGGGATACTGCCAGGCCACACAATATAATGCCACGCAGGACAACTTCACCTTCCTGTACTATGACAAGGACCACCTGGGAAATGTACGTCAGGTGACGAAAGCGGTAGGCAGCAATGGGACAGTAGTACAGACGATGAACTACTACCCCTTTGGAGCCCAGTTCTGTGACGGCTCTGCCGCATCAGGTGACGTGCAGCCGTACAAGTACAACGGCAAGGAACTGGACAAGATGCACGGATTGAACACCTACGACTACGGAGCGCGGCAGTACAATCCAGTCACCGCACGTTGGGACAGGATGGACCCGTTGGCGGAGAAATACTATAGCGTTAGTCCGTATGTGTATTGTTTGGGGAATCCAGTAAAGTTTGTGGACGAAGATGGCTTGAAGCCTACGGAAGAGGAAGCGGCTCGAATCGCGCATCATGTATATGGCAAAGACAAAGTTGAACTCATTGGGGGGTGGAGAGTCTCTAATTTGCATATAGACGGAGTCACTTTAAGGGATGACCGTTCTGGTTTTAAGTCTGCTATATATGAACGTACAATTGACGGGGTCACAGAATATGTCTATGCTACTTCAGGAACAGATAGTGATAGTTATGAAGACTGGAAAAATAATTTCTTACAGGTATTTGGAGCCTCGGAGCAGTATAATATTTCAAAGGAAAACGCACGTGTTTTATCGGACAATATTAATCAAGAACTTACTTTCGTAGGTCATTCTTTGGGCGGAGGCATGGCGGCTACGAATGCCTACAAGACAGGTCGCAGTGCAATGACATTTAATGCCGCATGGGTAAGTCCCCTTACCATTGCACCATGGAACAGGAAAGGTGCAAAAATAGACGCATATGTTCATGTTCGGGATGAATTGAATATTTTCCAACAAACACACATGGGAGTGAGAGCTAATGGAAATATACATTGGCGCAATAAAAACCGTGCAATAATGGGGCACAGCATAAAGAATTTCTATCCCTCGGGAAAGGAAATGATAATGCAGAAGAGCAAAAATGCACAATCGCAATATACGTTGAATACTAACAATATTTTATTTGGCTTTTAATTATGAAACATAATGGATATTTTTGTGCAATATGTGTCTTGCTGGTATTGTTGTCGTCCGCGTGCATAGACAGGGAGGCGCCAGTAGATAAGAAAAAACTATTAGGAGATGATTTTAGGTTATTTCAAGGCACCATTGCATGGAATTTAGCCAAGGCTGTACAAGACGAAAATGCCGATGAAATAAGGCGGCAGGTTCAGGATAAGAATATACCTATTGATTATAAGGAAGATAGATGGAAGCAAACTCTATTAATGCTTGCCACCCATAATAATAAGAAAGAATCAGTAAAAGCATTATTGGAATTAGGTGCAAATCCTAATGTACCATGTGATACCATTAGATATAGAGGGGATAATTCGGTTATTATTGCTTCAAGATTTAGTCGTGTTTCCCCTGAAATACTAAAGATGTTGTTAGAATATGGTGGAGACCCCAATTCCGTAGAGCGCGGAGTGCAGCAAGACAATCTTGGCAACTGGATTCCCGCTCGCCATTTTGCGTTGTTCGAGGCAGTGGATTTGGATGGAGATTATGAAAAAGTAAGAATGCTTGTGGAGGCAGGTGCTGATGTTAACATGCAGACAGAAGATACAGGTGCAGGTGCAATGTATGTCGCACTAACATTTGACCGTATGGATGTCCTTCTTTATTTACTGGAACACGGAGCAGACTATAATAGGAAGTTTAAAAGAATGGATGTTATCAGTTCTAAAGACTCTGCATATTACAAGTCATTTTATGTTGACATTCTTTATATGTTGAGACTTAGGGCATATCCTCTTGACTCTAAAAAGCATAAGGAAAAGTTAAAAGTCATAGATTTTTTAAAGGAAAGAGGAATGGACTATTGGAAGTCACCTGTCTCAGATTGGGCTTTAACTGTTATAAAACGTGAAATATCTCCGAAGGATGAAAAGGAATTACAGGAATATCTCAAGCGGTATTGACAACTGCAACGTGACGAGGTTTGTCTATTCCGCCACGGGCGAGAAACTGCGAGTGGTGTATCAGACTGCCGTTCCGAACATCACCGTCGCCATAGGAAGCACAAGGGAGCTCATGCCGTCGGAGATACTATACACAGACTCCACGGACTATCTGCTTGGAGGTGCCTTGACGCTTAAGAACGGACGCATAGACATGTTCCAGTTTGACGAGGGCTACTGTCAGGCCACACAATATAATGCCACGCAGGACAACTTCACCTTCCTCTACTATGACAAGGACCACCTGGGCAATGTCCGTCAGGTGACGAAGGCGATAGGCAGCACGGGGACGGTGATGCAGACGATGAACTACTACCCCTTTGGAGCCCAGTTCTGTGACGGCTCCGCCAATAACAACGATGTGCAGCCATACAAATACAATGGTAAGGAACTGGATAAGATGCACGGACTGAACACCTACGACTACGGCGCACGGCAGTACAATCCCGTCACTGCACGTTGGGACAGGGTAGATCCGCTGGCGGAGAAGTACTATAATGTGAGTCCGTATGCGTATTGCCACAATAATCCGGTAATGTTGATGGATCCAGATGGGATGGATGATTATTACACTTCTGACGGAACATACTTAGGTACAAACTCTGCAGAATCGGATTATATATATAAGTGATGACTATCGCGAACTGAAAGATGGCAAATATGTTATCAATCTTAATACAAGAGTTGGTTTACCATCATCTGATATTTCGGCAGAAGCTTTATCAAAAATTTTCACACATATCGTTGGAAGAATGCCTGAAGTAGATTTAACCCAAATAGATTGTAATCAGATTAATGTTGTGAAATGGTCACGTGACGCATATAGCAACACTATACACGTTGATAGCCATTATGGTAATGTCATGGTGGTGATGATAAAACAAATGCGAGCACATTAGGCAACAATATAACAGCTTTTTGGGGAGACAACAAACAAATGTTTGAATCACGAAGTAATATTCAGAACATGTTAGGTGGAGAAGAATACACCTGCCATATAAAAAAACAATGGCATCACTACATGAAAGATAGTAGGAATCCTAACAAAACCGACAATATTAAAATATTTAATTATTTAATGAACCACCCAACATGGAATAAGACAACTGATACTTACAAACAAAGTTTGATAAGATACAAACAATTTTTTTTAGGAGAATAAAAGATGAAGAGATTAATAATTGTCACATTAGTACCCCTTTTGTTTGCGTGCAATGACAAATATGTCTTGCAGGCGAATTTATGCATGGTTGGTGATAATAAAGAGATAAGGAGAGACGAAATGGATAACGTTTTCAACATAAGATGTTTGTCCATTCACTATTTAGCCATAAACAAATCCAATGACTCCATATTTATACCAATAGGGTATCCATACGAGAAAACGGTTATTGCCAATATAGAGTCAAGGGATTTATTTTATCAGCCATATCAATTATATAGATGTAATAAGTTTAATGGTTCAGCACAGCAATATTTTGCACCGGGAGATAGTATTTCAATTACATTCCTTTTTGCCATATATCCTAAAAACAGTACTGATAGCGAATGGTTGCGGAATGTTTCAACCAAGGAGTTGATGTCAAAGATGGAGTTAAAATTGGTTAAGCCAACGAATGGGAAAAACATAGATAAAATTCCCAACATAATCTTTAATAATGACACTAACGATATATGCATAAATCCAGTAATAAGTGTGCAAGATTCAGATCAGAAGATGGATTATGAGTCGATTAAACATAATTAAAGTAAATTGAGACATGAGCACGGTGCGCATTGAAAATACTGATATTCAAATTTGTTTAGATTATGTCGTCCAAACGAACGATTCCGTTATCTCCATCAATAGTTACAACTACAGGAAGCCATGAGTATAAATAAAATACACATAACGCTGATAACGATGCTTGCGGTGCCGCCATGCTCGGTTCTGGCTCAGACTCCATCCCAGAACTACGTCAGGACCGTGACGATGCTCGACGCTTACGGGACGGATTCCATTCAGGCTGTGCAGTACTACAACGGCCTGGGCCGCCCCACGCTCTCTGTCGCCACGGCGGGAGGAAACGGCGAGACCGCCTGCACCCTGACGACCTACGACGGAGCGGGGCGCGAGAAACGCAGGTATCTCCCCGTGCCTGCAAGCGGACTCGACTATATCCCCGTGAGCGGGGTCACGTCCATGGGCTTGTTTTATCTTGACGACGGATTCTTCACCGAGAGCCACTACGACGCGCTCGACAGGGTGACAGCAGTCGACATCGCAGGAGACACATGGAGACAGGCGGGAAAGCAGGACAGGACGGAACACCTCGCAAACACCGCTTCCGACCAGGTGCTGCACTTCGAGGCTCCCGAGGACGGCTCGTACAGCCTCACGCTCCCCGAGAACACAGCCTTCGAGTACTATCCAGAGGGAACGCTGGCAAAAGCAGTGTCTTACGATGCCGACAACAGGAGCACAGCCGTATTCACCGACCTGCTCGGGAGGAAGATTATGGAGCGCACCGCAGCAGGAGATACCTATTATGTATATAACGACCTCGGCCAGCTGCGCTTCGTGCTCACACCTGCATTCAACAAAATATCGCAGGAAAAGACAATATATGCATACGAATATCGTTATGACAATAGAGGGCGGGTGGTATGGAAGAAACTGCCCGGGGCGGAATGCGTGCAGTACTGGTACGACAGTGCCGACCGCATGGCGTACATGAGAGACACCGCTCTGGGAAACCGCTACCGCTTCTGCCTGTACGACCGCTTCGGAAGGCTGTGCGTGCAGGGCACATGCAGCGACGGAAACCGCGACGGGTCGGTGCTCTCCGCTACATCATACACGAGCGGATCAGGGGGTGTCTGCAGCACAGGCTACTCCGCACCGTACAGCATCAGCGACCCGCAACTCGAGATAGTCAACTACTACGACACCTATGAATTCATCGGCAACAACCTTACAAGCGCGATGCCTGCATTAACCATTGGACAGGAACAGAGACAGCACGCCATCGGCTACCTTACGGGACAGGTGGTGTACGCTACCGGCGGCGAGGCCCTCGGCACTGTCACCGTGTACGACCGCAAGGGTCAGGCGGTGAGGACTGTGCGCAAGGGACTCGGCGGGCACATTGAGGATGTCAGCACCGAATACACCTTCACGGGCGCCGTTGACAGCACGGAGGTCAGGGTAGGCGTAGGTTACGGGGGCGACTTCACGGCGAAGACCGGCTACACATACCGGTACGGCAAGAAGACAAAAATGAGCCTGTCCGTCAGCCACGGGGGCACCGCGCAGTCACGCGACACGGAATACTCCTACGATGCCATCGGAAGGCTGAGCACCAAGGGGCGGCAAACGATAAGGAACTCCAAGTCATACTGCTCATATACCTACGACGTGCACGGATGGCTCAAGAGCGTCAGCAGCGGAGGATTCCGCGAAGACCTGTACTATGCCGACGGTCTTGACAGCGCATGCCACAACGGAAACATAAGCACCGTGCGGTGGAAGGCAAGGAATGACAGCGAATACAAGGGCTACAACCTGAGGTACGATGGATGCAACCGCCTGTACCTGGCGCTTTTCGGAACAGGCGACAACCTGACAGGTAACAGAAACTACTTCAACGAGCAGGCGGAGTACGACTGCAACGGAAACATCAAGAGGCTGCGACGTTGCGGGCTCCAGGACGCGATGCACGGAGGCTTCGGATTGGTTGACGACCTGCGGATGACATACGAGGGGAACCAGTTGGCAAGCGTGTTCGACAATGTCTGGAGACTTCCGTACGCAGGGGCGACGGACTTCGACGGCGTGGCTGGGCAGGAGTATCCACTGACATACAACGATGCAGGGTCACTTACGAGTGACGCCAGCCGCAGGATAGCGAGGATAGACTATGACTGCCTGAACAACCCGGTCAGGATACAATTCACCGACGGAAACGTGACGAAATATGTCTATAGTGCCACGGGCGAGAAACTGCGCGTGGTGTATCAGACTGCAGTTCCCAACATCACCGTTGCCATAGGCAGCGCGAGGGAACTCATGCCGTCGGAGATTCTGTTCACTGACTCTACCGACTACCTGCTGGGCGGTGCTCTCACGTTGAGAAACGGCAGGATAGATAAGTATCAGTTTGATGAGGGCTATTGCCAAGCCACACAATATAATGCCACGCAGGACAATTTCACCTTTCTGTACTATGACAAGGACCACCTGGGCAATGTACGTCAGGTGACGAAAGCCAGCAACAGCACGGGGACTGTAGTGCAGACGATGAACTACTACCCATTTGGAGCCCAGTTCTGTGATGGTTCTGCTGCTACAAGTGACTTCCAACAGTATAAATATAACGGAAAGGAGTTAGACAAGATGCACGGACTTAATACATACGACTACGGTGCGCGTCAGTATAATCCCGTGACAGCCCGATGGGACAGGATAGACCCGTTGGCGGAGAAATACTATAGCGTTAGTCCGTATGTGTATTGTCTTAACAATCCTATCAGACTAATTGATCCTGATGGAAGGAAAATATTTTTAGTTGGAACCCATGATGAGCAGATGAGGACATTAGGTTATATGCAGAAATTGACAAATGACAATCTGTTATTGAATAGGAAAACAGGTGAAGTGACAATTGGCGGTAGAAGATGGGACAATAGAGACAAGAAACTGGATGTCGGAACATCTTTGCTGAGAGATGTGATTGGTCACAAACGTACTACTGGAATCCAGATAGGGAGTGAAAGCGATAGGAATAGATATCATAGTTATTTCCCTAAAGACGCATCCAATGGTAAAGGTACGGATGGTTATATTAATCTGAACCCGTCATCTTCTCTGGATTTAAAAGTTCAGGACTCCAATACAGAAAAAACTGTAGTTGAAACTATACCTATGGAAATCGTGGTTGGACATGAGTTAATTCATGCATATTCAGCAATGAATGGCAATGCGCCAAAGGATGGAGAAGAATCATCGTATATTTACAGGGACGTAGATGGTAAATTGTATGAAACACAAGAAGAAACCAGTGAATTAGAAACTGTAGGTATTATAGGCAATGAAAAATATACAGAAAACAAATTACGTAAAGAACATGGTCTAAATAAAAGAGTTGTGTACTAATGAAAAAAAACATTATTTTCTTTTTTGTAATCATCTTATGCGGATGTACGAAAACGTATGACGATGGCATTCTATGCAAATACCTTTATTTCCCAACAAGCACAAATAAAAATTGCTTTTGGGTGGAGGTTAAAGAAGACAGGACATTGAAAGAAATTTTCGGTGAGATGTCCTGGGATTGTCATGACTCTATCTCATCTGGAAAGTTTCCCAAGGATGGTATTTCGTGGGAGAAAATTCATGATGAAGACAGCATAATAATAGATGCTACCGCATTTAGGCAACTTGAAGAACTTGTCTCGGAAGTAAGGAAACGAAAATCCGTGAACTATTTTATTCAGAGCATTTCTCATGATGGTATGGGTAACGTACTTTTTATAAAAGACAGGGCCTATTATTTTGAGATAGGAATTTACGATGACAAACCGACCATGGATTTTATAGATAAACTCAAAGAAACAAGCCCAATCCCAATAAGAAGTTCGTGGGGTTCAGTTCTTCAGAAATATTAATAAGGAGATTAATGATTAGCATAAAGTTTCAAAAGGTTCAAATCATAGGACTGCTTGACGACCTCCAGATGACGTACGAGGGAAACCAGTTGTCAAGCATGCGCGACAACGCCTCGCGGATGGCGTACGCAGGTGCTACGGACTTTGACGGCGTGGCTGGGCAGGAGTATCCACTGACATACAACGGCGCAGGGTCGCTCACGAGCGACGCCAGCCGCAGGATAGCGAGGATAGACTACGACATGATGAACAACCCGGTCAGGATACAGTTCACCGACGGAAACGTGACGAGGTATGTCTATAGCGCCACGGGTGAGAAACTGCGCGTGATATATCAGACTGCAGTGCCGAACATCACTGTCGCCATCGGCAGCGCAAGGGAGCTCATGCCCTCGGAGATACTATATACCGACTCCACGGACTATCTGCTGGGCGGTGCCCTTACGCTGAGGAACGGCAAGATAGATAAGTATCTGTTCGACGAGGGCTACTGTCAGGCGGAAAGCCTGAACGCCACTCAGGACAACTTCATGTTTTACTACTACGACCGCGACCACCTGGGCAACGTACGTCAGGTGACGAAGGCGGCCGGCAGTACGGGGACGGTGGTACAGACGATGAACTACTACCCCTTTGGAGCCCAGTTCTGTGACGGCTCTGCCGCATCAGGTGACATGCAGCCGTATAAATATAATGGGAAAGAATTTGATAAGATGCACGGCCTGAACACCTACGACTACGGTGCACGTCAGTATAATCCAATCACCGCACGATGGGACAGGGTTGATCCATTGGCAGAGAAATATTATGGCGTTAGTCCGTATGTGTATTGTACGAATAATCCTGTAATGTTGGTGGATTCAGATGGACTTTTCCCTATAGGGATTGTCAAAATTCGCCATGAAAGAACATACATGGTGACAGGTACAAGTATTACAGGAACTATTATGACTACAAAGGCACAAACAACATATTATAATTTTACAGAATCCGCCGCTCATCTATTATCTTTAGTGTCTGGTATTTCTGAAAAACATATAAGGAAAGTCAGGTTGGAAGAATTCGGAGGACAACTGAAAAACAATTGCATTACTTTAGGAAGTAGTCCTGAAAAAACTCGTATACTTGTATCGCCTACTTATTTCGATGAATCAAATATGAGCAGTGAACAATATTATGATTGGTGGTTTCGCGAATTTTCGCATGAGGTTGGTCATATAAAACAAATAAATAGAGATCAGAATTCAGGTCAATACATACTAAAAACAATTTATGGGTATATTAAGACTATGAGTCATGATGAAGCCCCACGTGAAAAAGAAGCAGAGCAAGGAAGTATAGCATATAGAGATTTCAGAAATTTTGTAAAGAATGAATTCAAAACAGATTTGACTACATTATTTGTAGATGAGAAATCTGAAGAAAAAAAGATAAAACAACTTGATATATGGTGGAACTCTTATATAAATCAGGGAAGATAAAACACTTATTTTATGCCTGTATAGTGTCGCTTCTTTTTACAGCATGTACAGAAGATCATTCTTTCTCACTTGATGAGAGGCGACAGATTATAGTAGTACATAATTTACTGGTTTTAGAAATTGAATCTGATAGTTCGCAAACTCATGAAGGACATTTTTTCTTTATTGTCAAAGAAAATCCGTATGATACGAAAGAATTTGATACAATCAGATTACAGGGTCAATCTACAGGATTAAAGATTAAAAAGGATGATAGTTGTGGTTACAAAAAAACGCAAATGATCAATTTACTTCCTAATAGGAAATACACTATAATCCATAGTGGAATGGGTGGTCGGGTACGTATTCAAGAATACTTTTGGACTGATTCAATAGGCAACTTAAGAGTTGACCCGACAAGAAAAAGAAAAGTTGGTTATAAAGAGGTTATAGGGACAGATAGTTGGGGAACATGACAAAGGATATCTATAGCGCGACGGGCGAGAAACTGCGCGTGGTGTATCAGACTGCCGTGCCGAACATCACCGTCGCCATAGGAAGCACAAGGGAGCTCATGCCGTCGGAGATACTATACACAGACTCCACGGACTACCTGCTCGGAGGTGCTCTAATGCTTAAAAACGGCAAAATAGATAAATTCCTGTTTGATGAGGGTTACTGCCAAGCCACACAATATAATGCCACGCAGGACAACTTCACCTTCCTCTACTATGACAAGGACTACCTCGGCAACGTACGTCAGGTGACGAAGGCGATGGGCAGCATGGGGACGGTGATGCAGACGATGAACTACTACCCCTTTGGAGCCCAGTTCTGTGACGGCTCAGCCGCCACAAGTGACGTGCAACCATATAAGTATAACGGAAAGGAACTGGACAAGATGCATGGACTGAACACCTACGACTACGGAGCAAGGCAGTACAATCCTATTACAGCACGTTGGGACAGGATGGATCCGCTGGCAGAGAAATATTATCCATATAGTCCTTATATGTATTGTCATGACAATCCCGTAAATAGGATTGATCCTGATGGACGTGATGATTATTACACCACAAATGGAGATTTCTTGTTCCGTGACGATAAAGAAACAGATAATATTATTATTAGAAACCAATTCTTACCCCAATTCGGGATAAAATAGCGATTAGTTGCATGTGAAGACAGATACGTGAATTCTCTTCCCATACCATCAGACATGGGCTATATATAAAGAATCGAAAGAGATTATTCTGTCCTTAGAACAAT
>NZ_NPIZ01000072.1:0-3199 GCF_002251185.1 Prevotella sp. P5-126 | reverse complement strand
CCGATAACCGTTGAAGTTGATGCAACAGGATCTGTCATTGACAGTAAGGGGAAACGGCAAGTTCCTGGTGGATATTACTTTACGCCTTATGATAATGTTACCCCTTGTAATAAAACCTATGTTTATCTGATAAAGAATAATAAATCGCAAATTTACACAAAAGATGGACATCTGGTTCTGGAGTTAAAGGAATATAACATGTTTGGAGGCTCAAAATCAGACAAATATGCCATCATTGAGAACATCAAAGGAGATGGAAAGCAAAACTATTTTTCGTTTGAGAAGATGTGCGTATGTTTTGACGAATGGTTCGACGATTGCGAATATCCCGAATTAATAGATGGTAAATGGTTATTTAAAGTAACATTAAACGGGCAACAAAAAATTCTTGATGAAACTGGAAATGAAATCAAATAGATAATAATTCTGATATATGGGTAGTTTTTTAAAAACACTTTTCTTCATTCTGCTAGCCTTAATTATATTGGCTGTAGCGATTCCTCTATTGTGGCTAGTCATAAAGGAGGCGAATGGCTTGTTCGGTGGCATGTTTACAGATATAGGTAGTGATCTGTGGTACATTGTTTTCACTATTATCTGCATAATTTTTATTATTTGGTGTATAGCAACTTGGAACTCTTAAATGGTTAGCATGACAAATATCCCATCTGTAGATCCTCACTATAAGCAGAAGAGGGCAATAACGAAAAAGGCATTAAGAAAGGTGGTCTATTCGTATTGCTGTGGATTAGATTCGCAAGATAAGACAACATACATCGATATTAAGGAAGAAGCCCCTAAAAAATACAATGAGGATGCTATCATTGCTGAACTTTTACCTGTTTGGCAGGCTTTTAAGAAGAATGACTTTGACTTTTATAAGTTCATGTTGGAGAAAGATTATGAATTGATTGAAGACGAAGAACAGCGCGTGGAGGTACTTATGGGGACTTGTTTCCCTATTCTTAATCTACCGATAGCTCGTTTTATGACTGATTGGCTCAATGGCTATCTCGATTTCTTCAAACGTGAAACAGAAGAGATAACCGATACTGAGGTACTTCATCAACTCTTCTTCTGTTCATCAGAGGAAGAGATATGGAAACTGATGGCGGCTAAAGGTATAGGAGATGTAGTAAGCCTGTATCATTGGTACAAAGGTGATGATTTATATCCTATTATAGGGGAAGCAACAGGTATTCCCTGTTATTATGAAAAGGATGAACAGAAAGCAAGTGATTTCCTGGAATATTTGTTAAGTGATACAACTGTTGCTACCGCTCGTGTACGAAATGTTGCGATTGACCTGAAGAAGTTGGTTGATAATAATCCTTTTAAGCATTGCAAACTGATATGAGACATCTATTATATATTATATGTGCTATCGTCTTGGGCGGATGTAATAATGGAAGAAACGTACCTGCTTTGAATGACGTTGTATTTGATAGCATTCCTTCAAATGCTTATTTTGTAGCAGAGAATGAAGAATGGAAGATTTTTCTGAATGATGAAGCGACTGGAGATAGCATTGAAGGTGTAGGGGCTGTCAAACAGGTATCATTATGGACATATAATAAAAGTAAAAAGTCCGTAAAGATGCTTATGCTGTCACATCCTCATGCAAATGGTAGTTGGTTTACGATGGAACATGCAGTAAAGATACCACTTGATTCCATACCGACAATTTCTAAGGTAACTGTACTATCATGGAAAGGAGAATCGCTAAAACTATTAGTGGAAGGATGCTCTGACTATAGGAATGTTCAGAGCTTTATTATTGATGCAGAATCTGATCAAGCTATTTGCTTACCTACAAATCGTGGCTTAATCGGTGTCAGCGAAGAAGATGGTTTGCTCATAATGCAGAGCTATGCATATTACGAAGATGGAGGACGTTACAATAAAATTCAGGCTTTCAATTTGATAGGGAAGCGTATCGCCTCAATGGAGGCTAGAGTTAAAGACAACTAACGCTATAAAGTCTGTCGAAATGTGGAATGTTCTTAAAGTGAACTTCGAACATGATTTTTGAGACTCTTGCCCAAACGTGAAAAACATGACATAATTGGCTTTGTTAAGAGAAAAAAAACTAGCCTATCCTGGTACATAATTCTTTGCTTCATTTACCTTTTAAGTGATCGTTAAAAAATAACTTGGTACAATTCATATGTCATCAGTTGCATTTGACAAGATAGTTCCATTTGGGCAGAATTTCGTCCTATAACTTCCATTCTCCACATGATGGGGTCGGTTAAAAGCGCCCCTCCCAACCCTTATTTCGTGATTCCTGATATGATCGAAAGTTTAATACGTTAAATATTCACCTTTTCGTATCTAATCAGAATCCATACGGTCACTTTTCTACCGTTTAGAGTGTATAATACTGATAATCAACTAATAATAGATACTTCTTCTGTAATACTATAACCTGTAACGCCTGTAACGCAAAAAATTCGTTTTCAGAAACTGTTATCTGTTATTTGTAACGCAAAAAATCGTTTTTGGAAACTGTTATATTGTTATATTGTAACGCTTGGTGTGAATTGGCGTTGTCCAAGAAACAGGAACAGTCCTCGCGAAACCTATTTTTCCTTTCCGAAAACTGTAATACTGCAAGCTGTAAGAATTGAAAGTCATGATGTCAATGACCTGTCACTGTGACATCTGCCAGTGTATTATTCTTGATGTCGTTGACCTGTCCCTGTGACATCCAGACCCTCTTCCCGAACTAAGAATCAGCGAACAAGCCTTTTCTCTGTCTGTTCCGCTGCGCACATAGCCCACAAAGCAACGCCCCCAATACACGATGACAGCATCCATTTCTCCAGGGTTGTCGTGTTCTATACTGATAGACATACGCTTCCCCATAGCCTTGTCGTAGAGTTCATTGAGTCTGTTGGCAAAGTCATGGTGACGTAGTCCGGTAATCGCAAATCTGTATGTGGTCATGATTAGGATTTTGTGGGCTTTTTAATTTTAGTGACAAAAGTAGTAAATAATTTCGAGACCACAAAAAGGAAATGGGAAGAATAACGCTCGATTTCTCTATTTTGGATTAAATCTATACTGGTGAGCGATGAAAACTATTTACTTTATGACGAAAATAACAAATAACAGATAACAGATAACAGTTTCCGTAAAGCAAATAAATAGCACCTCAGAGAGAGAAGAAGTCAATTTTCAAAATATAACATATATA
>NZ_NPIZ01000071.1:0-25202 GCF_002251185.1 Prevotella sp. P5-126 | reverse complement strand
TTAACCTTAACGCTAATCACTAACCTATAACCCATAACCTTTAACCTTTAACCTTTAACCTATAACCTTTAAACACCTCTAAACACTCCGTGTTCTCCGTGTGTTCCGTGGATTTTTTACCGGAGCACACATGAAGGGAATAAATAAAAAAACTTAAAACGACGAATAAACAGGTTGATATTCAAGTAATTTTATTATCTTTGCATTCGAAACCGCTGTTTCGGAAATGGCGGTTTCGGAAAAATTTCCATCGAAAATGAAGTTCTAAATATGTAGTATTATGAAATTTTTTGGAAGACATAACGAAATAAAAGAGTTGCAAGAAACAAGAAACCTGTCTTTGCAAACGGCTCGTTTCACTATCGTGACTGGACGCAGACGTAGCGGAAAGACGTCCTTGTTGATAAAAGCATACGAGGATGTGCAGGATATGCTGTATTTTTTTGTTGCAAGAAAATCAGAAGCAGAGCTCTGCAGAGATTTTATCGAAGAGATGACAAGCAAGCTACAGCTTCCTATTCTCGGCGAGGTTACACGTTTTGCAGACATTTTTAAATATCTGTTGCAACTGTCCAAGACTCGTCCTATCACACTCGTCATTGATGAGTTTCAAGATTTCAAGCGGGTTAATCCTTCAATCTTTTCAGACATGCAAAAGATTTGGGATCTCAACAAACAGGAAGCTCATATCAATCTCGTGGTCTGCGGTTCTGTATATTCGTTGATGAACATCATCTTTAAAAACAACAAACAACCTCTCTACGGCAGGCAGACTGGAGAAATAAAAGTCACTCCATTTCCCCCTTCTGTTATCAAGGAAATCATCTCTACATATAATCCATCCTACACCAACGAAGATTTACTGGCACTATACAGTTACACTGGCGGTGTGGCAGAATATGTTGAAATGATGATGGATACAGGAGCCACGACCAAGGAAGAGATGACAGAGAGGTTTGTTGCCAAAAACTCTTATTTCATATACGAAGGGAAAAATATGCTGATAGAAGAATTTGGCAAAGACTATGCCCGTTATTTCGAGATATTACAACTTATCGCTTCTGGTCACACGACTCGTAGTGAAATTGAAAGTATCATGAAAACAGAACTTGCGGGCTATCTCACCAAACTGGAGAATGACTATTGCTTGATATCCCGTTATACCCCGATGTTTCAAAAGACCAATCGAAACATACGTTATCAGATAGAAGACAACTTCCTTCGCGTTTGGTTTCGCTACATCTATAAATATGGATATATGATAGAGGTTGGCGCCAATAAAAAACTAAAGATGGTTATTGACAAGAACTACACCACATACACCGGTAAGGTTCTGGAAAGATATTTTACGGCAAAGATGATAGAAAGTGAAGAATATACTCAGATTGCTTCCTGGTGGGACAGAAAAGGCGAGAACGAAATTGATATTATCGCTGCCGATGAACTGGAAAAGAAAGTTATTTTTTATGAGGTAAAACGCCAAGCCCAGGATATCAACCTCGGTATCTTAAAAGATAAAGCTGAGCATTTCTTTCAGACTACAGGTAAATTCAAGAAATTCAATATTGAATACCAAGGTTTGTCGATGGAGGATATATAATCCACGGAGGGCACTCTGAATAATCCACGGAGCACACGGAGGACACGGATCATCGGATTGTTTTCGTTAAGCCATGAGCAGAATAAAGCTCGCTTTAATTATGCCGTGGCGAGAAAACAAAGGCGTAGCCAATTTAGACGGATGTTAAACGGATATTTTTTTGGTTGCGCGAGCGCAAGAAATCTTTGGGGGAAATCTTTAATAAAAATATGGCCTGTGGCCAGAAATCAATCATCGGATCTTAGACGGAATTTATACGGAAACAAAATCTTTAAGAAAATCTTAACAGAAAATGCGCTCGAGTTCCTCGCTTCTGGGAAGGATTTTTATGGGGATCGCCTTACAGGCTCGAAATCTTAAATAAAATCTTGAAAATAATCTTTAACTAGAATCTATAAACATTAAACTTTAAACTATAACCTATAACCTTTAAACTATAACCTTTAAACTATAACCTTTAACCTATAAACACTAAAAACTCCGTGTCTTCTGTGTGATCCGTGGATTTTTTACCGGAGCACAATAAAAAAGGAAAACGGAGGTTTATTTTGTATTTCACTCGATTTGCACTACCTTTGACCTGCGATCGAAGGTACTCTCGTTCGGGAATAAAAAAGAAAACCGAGTTTTCTTTTTGTATTCCGCTCACTTATTCGTACCTTTGCAACGAAATTGAAAAAAGGAAGATTTTGATAGAGAAACATATAGTATTAGAGGATATTGATCCTGTGGTGTTCTATGGAGCAGGGAACGCACATCTGCAGATGATGAGGGCGCTGTTTCCTAAACTTCGCATTGTGGCACGAGACAATGTGATCAGAGTGCTTGGCGATGAGGAACAAATGGCGGCATTTGAAGAGAGTGCCGAGAAAATAAGGCAACACGTGCTGAAATTCAATGCACTGCAAGCAGAGGACATCCTCGATATCGTGAAAGGACACCGTACCAAGGACGAAGTACCGGACGGTGTCGTCTGCTATTCTATGGCAGGAAGACCTATCAAGGCTCGGTCGGAGAACCAACAGGCATTGATAGATGCCTATAACGATAACGATATGGTGTTTGCCGTGGGACCGGCAGGAACGGGAAAGACATACCTCTCTATCGCCCTGGCGGTGAAAGCACTGAAAGAGAAGACAGCGAAGAAAATCATTCTGTCACGACCTGCCGTGGAAGCCGGCGAGAAACTGGGATTCCTTCCCGGTGATATGAAAGATAAGATAGACCCATACCTGCAACCACTCTATGACGCCATGGAGGATATGTTGCCACAGGTGAAACTGCAGGATATGATGGAGAAGCACATCATACAGATCGCGCCATTGGCGTTTATGCGCGGACGCACCCTGTCTGATGCGGTCGTCATACTGGATGAAGCACAGAACACCACCCCCCAGCAGATACGTATGTTTCTGACACGCATGGGATGGAACACCAAGATGATCATCACGGGTGATATGACACAGATAGACCTGCCACACGAACAGAAGAGCGGACTGAAAGAGGCGCTCTCCATCCTGCGAGGCATCGAAGGAATAGGCGTGGTGGAACTCAACAGAAAAGATATCGTGCGCCATAAACTCGTGACACGTATCGTCAACGCCTACGAGAAGTTTGATAAAAAAACAAATAAAAAAGATGAAAGCATTAACAAGGACTGACTTCAACTTTGAAGGACAACAGAGTGTGTACCACGGAAAGGTACGCGACGTTTACAACATCAACGACGACCTGATGGTCATGGTTGCCACAGACCGTATCTCGGCCTTTGACGTAATCCTGCCCAAAGGTATTCCCTTCAAGGGACAGGTGCTCAACCAGATTGCAGCGAGATTCCTCGATGCCACCAGCGACATCTGCCCCAACTGGAAACTCGCCACACCAGACCCCATGGTTACTGTCGGTCTGAAATGTGAAGGTTTTCGCGTGGAGATGATCATCAGAGGCATTCTCACCGGTTCGGCATGGAGAGACTACAAGAACGGATGCCGAGAGATCTGCGGTGTGAAACTGCCCGAAGGTATGAAGGAGAACCAGCGTTTCCCAGAGCCTATCATCACCCCGACAACAAAGGCTGATGAGGGTCACGACCTAAATATCTCACGCGAGGAGATCATCGCACAGGGTATCGTATCAGCAGAAGACTATGCTGTGATGGAAGACTACACCCGTCGCCTCTTTGCACGCGGACAGGAGATTGCCGCCAAGCAGGGCCTCATCCTCGTAGATACCAAATACGAATTTGGAAAGCGCGATGGAAAGGTATATCTCATCGACGAGATCCACACCCCCGACTCCTCACGTTACTTCTATGCTGACGGCTACGAAGAGAAATTTGAGAAGGGAGAGCCCCAGAAGCAGTTGTCGAAGGAGTTTGTACGCCAGTGGCTCATCGAACATAACTTCATGAACGAGCCCGGCCAGACCATGCCAGAGATCACCGATGCCTATGCAGAGAGCGTCAGCGAGCGCTATATCGAGCTCTATGAGCATATCACCGGAGAGAAATTTGTCAAGGCCAGCGACAACGACGATATCGCTGCACGCATCGAGAAGAATGTTGCCAACTATCTGAAGACAAGATAAAGGATGTATCAGCAAGAGACGATCAAGCCCTATCACGAGGGCGAGAAGACAACGCAGGTGGAGCAGATGTTTGACAACATCGCTCCCACCTACGATACCCTAAACCATCGTCTCTCGTGGGACATAGACAGGGGATGGCGGAAGAAAGCCATCGGTCAACTGGCACCCTATCAGCCACAGACCATCCTCGATATTGCCACAGGAACAGGCGATTTCGCCATCTTAGCCGCCAAGCTGTTGAAGCCCACCACACTCATAGGGGCAGACATCAGCGAGGGCATGATGGAGATCGGACGGCAGAAAGTGGAGCAGGAAGGACTGCAGGACATCATCTCGTTTCACAAAGAAGACTGTCTGCACCTCTCCTACGACAGCGATACCTTCGATGCTGTGACGGCAGCCTTCGGCATCCGTAACTTCGCAGACCTCGACCAAGGACTCCGAGAGATCTGCAGGGTATTGAAACCCGGAGGCCATCTGAGTATCGTGGAACTCACCACCCCCGTGGCATTCCCCATGCGCCAACTCTTCCACCTCTACTCCCATACCGTGCTCCCCCTCTATGGCAGACTCATCTCTAAAGACAGTTCCGCCTATTCGTACCTCACCCGTACGATCGAGGCATTCCCACAGGGAGAACAGATGGTAGGAATACTGAAGAAAGCAGGATTTGCCGAAGCCTCCTTCCGACGACTGACCTTCGGCATCTGCACCATGTATCAAGCAACGAAATAGAACAATACATAGACAAATGGATAAATACGGACTCATCGGCTATCCCCTTGGCCACTCCTTCTCCATCAGCTATTTCAATCAGAAATTTGCTGATGAAAGCATCGATGCAGTTTATGAGAACTTTGAAATTCCGACCATCGACTCACTTCCCGAAGTACTCGACTCCAACCCGAACCTCAAAGGACTCAATGTGACCATCCCCTATAAAGAGAAGGTCATCCCCTTCCTGGACACCATCTCTCCAGAGGCACGCGCCATCGGAGCCGTCAACGTGATACGGGTGACACACACGGGGAAAGAGATCACGCTGAAGGGTTATAACTCAGACGTGATAGGATTCACAAAGAGTATAGAACCCATGCTCGACAAGAAATGGCATAAGAAAGCCCTTATCCTCGGTACAGGAGGAGCGTCGAAGGCCGTCAACTACGGATTGCATAACCTTGGACTTGAGACCGTGTTTGTCAGCAGATACGAGCGCCCCGACACGATACAGTATGAACGCATCACCCCTGATGTCATCAAGGAATATAATGTGATCGTCAACTGCACCCCTGTGGGCATGTATCCCAAGACCGAGGCCTGTCCGATGCTGCCCTATGACGCGATGGACAGCCACACCATCCTCTATGACCTCATCTACAACCCCGACGAGACCCTCTTCATGAAGAAAGGAGCAGCGCGCGGAGCCAATGTGAAGAACGGCCTGGAGATGCTCCTGCTGCAAGCTTTTGCCAGTTGGGAGTTCTGGCACGAGAAATAAGACAACCACCTATTTAAATATTAGATTATGGACAACAGATATATGATGCGCGGTGTCAGTGCCGCCAAAGAAGATGTTCACAACGCCATTAAGAACATCGACAAAGGAGTCTTCCCACAGGCTTTCTGTAAAATCATCCCCGATATATTAGGAGGGGATCCCGAATACTGTAATATCATGCACGCAGACGGTGCAGGAACGAAGTCATCACTCGCCTACCTCTATTGGAAGGAGACTGGTGACCTCAGTGTTTGGAAGGGTATCGCACAGGATGCCATCGTGATGAATACCGACGACCTGCTCTGCGTAGGAGCCGTTGACAACATCCTGGTGAGTTCGACCATCGGACGCAACAAGAAACTCGTTCCCGGTGAGGTCATCTCCGCCATCATCAACGGCACCGACGAACTCTTGGGAGAGTTGCGTGAGATGGGAATCGGCATCTATCCCACAGGTGGTGAGACAGCCGATGTGGGCGACCTGGTGCGCACCATCATCGTGGACTCTACCGTCACCTGCCGCATGAAGCGCAGCGATGTCATCGACAATGCCAATATCCGTCCCGGTGATGTCATCGTAGGACTGTCGTCAACAGGCCAAGCCACCTACGAGAAGCGTTACAACGGCGGTATGGGCAGTAACGGACTGACGTCAGCACGCCATGATATGTTTGCCAAATACCTGGCAGAGAAATACCCAGAGAGTTTCGACCATGCCGTCCCCGACGAACTCGTCTATAGCGGTAAATACCAACTGACTGATGCTGTAGAGGGATCCCCTGTGGATGCCGGACAGCTCGTGCTCTCCCCCACCCGCACCTATGCTCCTGTCATCAAGAAGCTCCTTGATGAGTTGCGCCCAGAGATACACGGCATGGTACACTGCACCGGTGGAGCCCAGACCAAGGTATTGCATTTCGTGAGCGACAACTGTCGTGTAGTGAAAGACAATATGTTCCCCGTCCCCCCATTGTTCCATGCCATCCACGAATGTTCAGGCACCGACTGGCGTGAGATGTACCAGGTATTCAATATGGGACACCGTATGGAGATCTACGTACGTCCAGAAGTGGCAGAACGCGTCATCGCCATCAGTAAGTCGTTTAACATCGACGCACAGGTCGTGGGCCATATCGAAGAAGGTCAGAAGAGTCTTACTATACAATCAGAATTCGGAACATTCAACTACTAAATGGAAAGTAACAGCATATTACAGAAACTCGACGGACTAGAGGCACGTTTTGAGGAAGTGTCAACACTCATCACCGACCCTTCTGTCATTGCCGACCAGAACCGTTTTGTCAAGCTCACCAAGGAATACAAAGACTTGGGAGATATCATGGATGCCCGCAAGCGTTATATCGCCTGTCTGAACAGTATCAAGGAAGCCAAGGATATCCTTGCCAATGAGGACGATGCGGAGATGAAGGAAATGGCACGTGAGGAACTCTCGGAGAACGAGCGCCTCCAACCCCAGTTGGAAGAAGAGATCAAGATCGCCCTCATCCCGAAAGATCCGGAAGATGCCAAGAATGTGCAGATGGAGATCCGCGCAGGAACAGGAGGTGATGAGGCAGCCCTCTTTGCCGGTGACCTCTTTAAGATGTACAAGAGCTATTGCGACTCGAAGGGATGGAACCTTTCCATCACCTCGGTATCGGAAGGTGCAGTAGGCGGTTTTAAGGAAATAGACTTTGCCGTGAGCGGTGCTGATGTCTATGGTACGCTGAAATACGAATCAGGCGTACACCGCGTGCAACGTGTACCAGCTACCGAGACCCAGGGTCGTATGCATACCAGTGCCGCCACTGTTGCCGTACTTCCCGAAGCCGATAAGTTTGAAGTACATATCAACGAAGGAGAGATCAAATGGGACACCTTCCGCAGTTCCGGTGCAGGAGGACAGAATGTGAACAAGGTAGAATCGGGTGTGCGTCTGCGTTATATGTGGAAGAATCCGAATACCGGTGAGACCGAAGAGATCCTCATCGAGTGTACGGAGACCCGTGACCAGCCTAAGAACAAAGAGCGTGCGTTGTCGCGCCTCTATACCTTCATCTACGACAAGGAGCATCAGAAATATGTGGATGACATCTCATCACGTAGAAAATCGCTTGTCTCTACCGGAGACCGTTCTGCCAAGATCCGTACGTATAACTTCCCACAGGGTCGTGTCACCGACCACCGTATCGGTTATACGACACACGACCTGCAGGGATTCCTCGGCGGAGACATCCAGGAGATGATCGATGCCCTCACCGTGGCAGAGAATGCCGAGCGCATGAAGGAGAACGAACTCTAAATCAATAATAACATGGGACAGTTTTATACCAGACGAAACGACGAGAAGGATGACAACAAGAAGACTGTTGCCGCCGAGGAATTCGTGAACCTCATAACCTCTATGAAACGTACGACAGACCAGCAAAAAGAACCTCCAAAAACAGAAACAAAAAAATAGATTATGAACAGACAGCAACTCATCGAACAGATCAAGACGAAGAAGTCTTTCCTCTGTGTAGGTCTCGACACAGACTTGAAGAAAGTGCCACAACATATTCTTAATGAGGAAGATCCTATCTTCTCATTCAACAAAGCCATCGTCGATGCCACAGCCCCCTACTGTGTGTCATACAAGCCCAACCTGGCCTTCTACGAGGCTTTTGGTGTGAAGGGTTTGATATCGTTTGAGAAGACCGTGAAATACCTCAAGGAGAACTACCCCCATCATTTCATCATCGCTGATGCGAAGCGTGGTGATATCGGCAATACCTCTGCGATGTATGCGCGTACCTTCTTTGAGGAGTATGACATCGACTCGCTGACGGTGGCTCCCTACATGGGTGAAGACAGTGTGACTCCCTTCCTCGGTTATGAGGGTCACTGGGTTATCCTGTTGGCGCTGACCTCCAACAAGGGTTCTCTCGATTTCCAAATGACGACCGACGAACAGGGTGAGCGTTTGTTTGAGAAAGTATTGAAGAAGAGTCAGCAGTGGGGCACGAAGGATAATATGATGTATGTGGTGGGTGCCACCCAGGGTCGTATGTTTGAAGACATCAGAAAACTGGCTCCGGAGCATTTCCTGTTGGTTCCCGGTGTTGGTGCTCAGGGCGGTAGTCTGGAAGAGGTTTGTCGCTATGGTATGACCAGCGACTGTGGCTTGTTGGTGAACTCGTCACGTGGCATCATCTATGCCTCAACGGGTAACGACTTCGCTGAGGTTGCTGGCCAAAAGGCCAAGGAGCTCCAAGAGCAAATGGCTGTACAGCTGCAATCTGCCGGAGTCATCTGAAATCTCACACTCTGAATAATCCACGGAGGGCACTCTGAATAATCCACGGAGGACACTCTGAATAAATCCACGGAGCACACGGATGACACGGATTTTTTATCCACGGAGCACACGGAGGGCACGGATATTTTGGGTTGCGCGAGCGCAAGAAATCTTGGAGGAAATCTTATTTAAGATGTTGCTTCGCAAGAAATATTGTGGATTCGCAGTTTATCTCCAAATAAAATCTTTAACAAAAATATTTGACCAAAATGCGCAACAGTACGTTGCTTTGCAGGAGGGGCTTCTTGGGGATCGCATCGGAGATGCTCGAAATCTAAACGAAAATCTTAAAAAGAATCTTTAACTAGAATCTCTAAACTTTAAACTATAAACTCTAAACTAAACACTCCGTGTTCTCCGTGTGTTCCGTGGATTAAAAAAGATCGGTGGGAGCTGTGTGATATAAAAGGAAGAGATGATGAGAACGAGAATCTATGAGCATGTGGTAGAGTTGCCCGATTTCCCCTGCAGGAAGTATTTCCATAGCAGGCAATTGATGCAGATCTACGAAGACGCACAACGCCAGAAACCCTATATGGTCGTGGTGAGCGACGATGACGAACAGGTTGTCGCCCACCTACTCGCGGTGGTGCGCCAACACAGACTCTGGATACCACCGTTCCTCATGCAACACGCATGGATCATAGGAGAAGGGGAATATGAACGCGGTGTCAACAACCGGGAGGAGGTGTTTGACATGATGGTCAGTGCACTCAAGAACAAGCTGCAACACCAGGTGTTGTATTTTGAACTGTTAGGTTTCGAGCAGAAGATGTTTGGCTATGGTGCCTTGCGGCGCATGGATTTCTTCCCCGTGAAATGGATGTCTGTGCATAACTCCCTCCACTCTGCCCCACCACAGGACCGTATCTCAGAACGCCTGCTACACCGTATAGAGAACGGTATCGCGCGAGGTGCGGTGACCAAGAAGGTGGAGAATGACGAGGAATTCGATGCCTTCTTCAAACTCCTCAGTCAGTACAACTGGTTGAAGCCCTACCACTATCAACCACCAGCATCCTTCTTCCGTTCGCTGATGGATGACGGTCACTGTCAGATCTTCATCACCTTGTTTCATGGACATGTGATTGGTGCTGCGGTATGTATCTATTCTGAAAACGATGTGTATCTCTGGTATTCTGCTGCGCGTCGGAAATCGATGGCGCCACTGCATCCTCTCGCTGTGACGTTATGGAAGGCGATGACGGATGCCCACGAGGCGGGTTATGACCATGTGCGTTTCCTCAACGTAGGTATGCCGTTTCGTAGGAATCCCTATCGTGACTTCATCCTTCGGTTCGGTGGCAAGGAATGTAGCACCTACCGGTGGTTTCTGACTCCCATCAAATGGGTGAATCATTTCTTTACGTGGCTTTGGCGGATCATCGGAATTTAAACGGAATTTATACGGATTTTTTTTTGTTGCCTAAAGGCAAGAAATCTTTGAGGAAATCTTCTTTAAAGAATGGCCGGAGGCCAGAAATGATTTATTCACTCAGCCTCCGTAAACATAATCTTTAAGAATATGATTTTGGATACACAAGCAACGACGGGCTGAAGGCCCAATGGCTTCCTTAGCCCAGGGTAACACCCTGTGGACTTGATGTAACATATACACCTACGTCCTGTAAGGACAAAAGTAAAACCTGGGTAGGGTGATAGCAAAAATCTTTAAACAAAAATCCTAAACAAAATGCGCTCTTCCTCAGGGTGTTGCCCTGGGCTAGGGAAACCATTGGGCTTTCAGCCCGTTTTTGCTTGTGTATCAAAATCTTTAGAAGAATCCTAACTGAAAATGCGCAACAGTACGTTGCTCTGCAGGAGGGATTTAATGGGGATCGCCTTACAGGCTCGAAATCTTAACGAAAATCTTTAGAATAATCTTTAACTAGAATCTTTTTCCGTGTCTTCCGTGTGTTCCGTGGATTATTAGAGTGTGTTCCGTGGATTATTAGAGTGTGTTCCGTGGATTATTAGAGTGTGTTCCGTGGATAAAGTCAGTCAGACAACAGTAAGGTCTTGAACCAATCTTTCAATACCCCTTTATACTGATTCTGGGAATCGGCGACCAGGATAAGGACCTGACGACCGTCAGGGAGGCGTGGACCAAGACACATACCCTCGTAGTTTGCAATATGCTGGGTGGTGAGGTTCAACCGCGTGGTCCAAGAGTAGAGTAACTGTTTGGGAAGCACCGCGTCTTCCGCTGTATGAAGGGGATCAATCAGAAACAGGCGACAGGTCACAAAAGAGCCGATATAGTGTTGAGCCACAAAGAACTCACGTTCCAATACCAATAAGCGACCATCAGGAAGCGCTGTCAGTGCAGACACACCATAGACATCGGTACCTCTGCGTTTATTGGTTTGTGGGGCATCCATCACATAGCGCCATTGCCCAGAACAGGTAAGACTGTCAGAAAACTGCAACAGGCGTTGTGAGGTCTCACCAGCGAGTGGAGCTTCTGTAACCGTCCAGAAATGGTGAGAGGCAGGGTGATAGGTCAGCGCCTCCAGACCTTGGTTGGCATGTGCCTGACGGATTACGGTGGGGATATCGAGGCGACGTCCTGTCAACTGTCCTGCAAGGGAATATTCCAGAACTTCATTATCGTGTTCACCACTGATAAACAGGGTGCTATCGGGAGTGAACAACGCAATCCCCTCTTCATCACGGTTGGGAATGGCAGAAGAACGGAAGCCCTCATGACGGACATCCGTGAGTTCACCAGAAACAGAGTCAACCATCATAGTAAAGACATGGAAGCCACTGGTAGCAGCCTTATCGTCAACCACAGCATATCGGTTGTTGCCCAATGGTGTTATCCCACTATAGTTACCCGGTGGTACAGATGAAGGGAAATGATGTTGCGGTAAGCCTTCAACCAGGAATGTTGTATCAGGCAATATCTGTGCTGTTACCTGATGTATGACGACCATCAGGAGCACAGCGATGACCAGCAACCGTTTATTCATAGTCATCGACCACACTATTGATGAAATCCATCATGGGTTTCGCCACTTTGAAGATTTCGATGGCGCGTTGCATCCAGTCGGGTTGAGCAAAGAAATCATCGTCAACACGTCGCCAGCAACAATAGTCTTTCTGACGCAGGTAGCGCAGGTAGGCATAGTCGCGTGGAAATCCCACAGGACATGTTTTCAGATGCGTCATACCAAACCCTTGCGCATCCTCCCAAGTGGCAGAATCGGGAGAACCAAAGAGATGTAGGAAGTCGGGATTCTCCACACAGCGCAGCCACTCCTCTTCATTGGCCATGATTTCATTGCGACATGCCGTCAGGATATTGGTAGGTAGCCAATAGGTGCCTACTGCCAATATACACTGTCCCGGTTCTATATGCACATAATAGCCGCCATGGAGAGATTTCTTGCCATGGGCAGAGATATACACGCAGAAATGGCGCTTATAGGGAGACTTATCAGGTGAGAAGCGCGTATCGCGATTGAAACGATAGACGCAGTCTTTCACAGAGAGGTGTGCCACGGTAGGATCGAAGGAAGCAATCTGTCGTATCAGTTGTGTAGCCTCCGTTTCAAACTCCTGTCGTGCAGTCTGATACTCGTTTTTATGTTCTTGAAACCACTGTCTGTTGTTATTGACAGCAATAGCCTTGAGGAAGTCGTATATGAGGGTAGTATTCATAGAAAGTCATTTTTATAGTGCTGCAATCTGTCGCTGTCGTACAGCCTCGAAGAGGAGGATGGCCGCAGAGACACTGACGTTAAGGGAGTCGAGGCGTCCCAACATAGGGATGCAGATATGTGCTGATGCCGCCTCCCGCCACTGTTGGGTGAGTCCTGTGGCTTCAGTACCCATGACGATAGCAGTAGGCTGTTGCATATCGACATCATAATAGAGGTGGGAATCCTGCAGTTGTGCTGTCAGAATCTGTATGTTTCTATCTTTCAAGAACTGGATACATTCCTCTGACGAGCAGGCAACGGTCGGTACGGTGAAGATTGCCCCGATACTGCTGCGTATCAGATTAGGGTTGTGGAGGTCTGTCAGTGGATCGCAGACGATCACCGCGTCAGCCTGTGCAGCATCAGCAGAACGGAGTACCGCTCCGAGGTTGCCAGGCTTCTCTACGCGTTCTAAGATGACGAGTAATGGTGATGAAGACAGTTTCAGTTCGTTCAGCGTCAGTGGTTTGTCGAAGACCACGGCAACGACTCCCTCTGTAGATCCTCGGTATGCGATTTTCTCATAGACCTTAGGTGTCACGGTGAAGAGGTGTGGTGCAGATGGTCTGGTGTCTTTTGCTAACTCAGGGCACAGGAAGACAGACTCTATCTGATAGCCAGCCTCCTGACAGTGTTGTAGTTCGCGGAGTCCCTCAACGACGAAGACGCCTTGTTTGCGGCGCTCTGATGATTTCTGTTGTAGGAGAACCAGTCGTTTGACCTGTGGGTTCTGAAGACTTGATATTACTGTTTCGTTCATCATATTTATTCTTTGTTTTGATGCTGTTTGTGGTGCATCATCGCACTGAATGGGTTTTGATTTGCAAAGTTACGACTTTCTTCGACAAATATCGCACGGATCACCGGAAATTTATCCACGGAGGGCACTCTAAATAATCCACGGAGGACACGTTTTTTTATCCACGGAGCACACGGAGGACACGGATTTTTTTAGTAGCTACGCTAGAAATCTTTGGGGGAAATCTTCTTTAAGATGTTGCTTCGCAAGAAATGAAATTCCTATGAACCAAAATCTTTAAAATAAAATCCTGACGAAAATACGCTCGAGTTCCTCGCTTTTGGGAAGGGGTCTATTATGGATCGCATCGGAGATGCTCGAAATCTAAACTAAAATCTTAACAAAAATCTTTAACCTATAACCTATAAACAATAAACACTCCGTGTCCTCCGTGTGTTCCGTGGATTTTTTGGGGTTAGCGTTAAGGTTATACAGTATAGTGTTAAACTTTGAAAAGTGTATGACGGAAATCAAAATTATTTCTTAACTTTGCAGTATCAATTCCAAGACTCATGACAGAACAACAGCAAGACAAGCAATGGGGAGGGCGCCGGAAAGGTGCAGGGCGGCCACCAACAGACAGTAAATCATTTACTTTCCGTGTACCAGGCGATGTAGCACATATCATTGATTCACAGGAGAATAAAACAGAGTTTATCAAGCGTTGCATCATCAGAAGCATACAGGGAGAGGAGGCATCCGTCAATACCTTGTCGTGGGGTAACGTATATCCCGCTACTCGTCTCAAAGAGATGCACTTGCCTTTCTTCGATGTACGTATTGTGGCAGGGTTTCCCCTACCCCTCGACAACGACGAGCGCAGTCAGGACATCGACCTGCTGAAGATGTTGTGTGCCAATCCAGAGGCCTGTTATCTGATTCGTGTCAAAGGGCGTTCGATGATTGATGCCGGTATTATGGATGGCGATATTGTCATTGTGGATAAGAGCAACCGCACTCCGTCTCCTTCGGAAGTTGCAGTATGTGAACTGAATGGTGAATACACCCTCAAGCGTTTTGAACGCCGTGGTGACACCGGTTGGCTGATTCCTGCCAATCCCGACTATCCAGAGATAGAGATCACCCCCAATGATTCATTCAGTATTTGGGGCACCGTCACCTATATCATCCACAAGCCCCATTGAGACCATGTATGCCCTGGTAGATTGCAACAGTTTTTTTTGTTCGGTAGAACGTGTATTCCATGCTGGTTTGCGCCACAAGCCCCTGGTGGTCTTGTCGAGCAACGATGGCTGTATTGTGGCGCTCACCCCTGAAGCCAAAGCCATCGGTCTTCATCGTGGTGACCCGATATTCCAGGTGGAAGACATTGTGAAGGCCCATCATGTAGAAGTGTTTTCAGGTAATATGTATCTCTATGCTGCCATGAGCAAGCGTATCACCAGTATCTTACGCCATTCCATCCATCAGGTGGAGAACTACAGTATCGACGAGAGTTTCTGTAATCTAACAGGCTATGGAGGTCATTTCGACCTTGTCGGTATGATGCGCGACATAGGACGTAAGATTCAACTATGGACAGATATTCCTGTCAGCATTGGCATTGCCCCTACTAAAACATTGGCCAAGATGGGTAGTAAGTTTGCCAAGCAATATCGTGGTTACAAAGGCGTATGTCTCATTGAGAGTACCGCACAGCGTCGTAAGGCCCTGTCGATGTTCGACCTTTCTGATGTTTGGGGCATAGGGCGTCATACCCTTGAGTGCCTCAACTATCACGGCATCAGTACACCATTGGAGTTTGCAGACAAGAGTGAGGCATGGGTGAAGTCACATTTACACAAGCCAGGAGTACAGACATGGCTTGAACTCAATGGTATTCCTGTTATCGATACGTCAGAGGTTGTGCGCAGAAAGACCATCTGCACCAGTCGTAGCTTTGGTGATATGGTCAGCGACCTTGCTTCCTTAAAGGCAGCAGTAGCCTCTTTTTCCGCCAGTTGCGCCAATAAGTTGCGTGCAGACGGATCGGCAGGCAAGACGGTGAGTGTATTTCTTTATAGCAACAGGTTTCGTGAAGATCTTCCGCAATACAACAATACTGCATCGGTGTCCTTGTTACTCCCCACATCGGACACCATGGAACTGACTCAAGCAGCTCTACGTGTGCTTTCAGCCATCTATCATCCCGATATCCTTTACAAGAAGGCTGGTGTTGTCATCAGTGATATTGTGTCAGCGACTCCTATGCAGACCGACCTTTTTGATACGATTCATAATCGGCAAGAGCGCAACAGTCTGATGAACACGACAGACCGCCTTAACCACCGTTATGGATTGAAAACCATTCGATTGGCAGTGGAAGGTACGGAACGGCAAGCCTGGATGGTGAAATCTGATCACCGTAGTCCTAACTATCTCACTGACATCACTCAACTCCTTACTATCCGCATCTGAATATCTCACACGGATTGTTTTTATCCACGGAGGGCACGGATCATCGGAATTTTATCCACGGAGCACACGGAGGACACGGATCATCGGATTGTTTTCGTTAAGCCATGAGCAGAATAAAGCTCGCTTTAATTATGCCGTGGCGAGAAAACAAAGGCGTAGCCAATTTAGACGGATGTTAAACGGATATTTTTTTAGTTGCCTGAAGGCTAGAAATCTTTTGTGGAAATCTTATTTAAAGAATGGCCGGGGGCCAGAAATCAATCATCGGAATTTAGACGGAAATATAATCTTTAACCAAAATCCTAAACAAAATGCGCTCGAGTACCTCGCTTTTGGGGTGAATTTTATTATGGGGATCGCCTTACAGGCTCGAAATCTTAACGAAAATCTTAACGAAAATCATTAACTAGAATCTATAACCTCTAAACACTAAACTATAAACTTTAACCTTTAAACTATAACCTTTAAACTATAACCTTTAACCTATAAACACTAAAAACTCCGTGTCTTCTGTGTGATCCGTGGATTTTTTACCGGAGCACAATAAAAAAGGAAAACGGAGGTTTATTTTGTATTTCACTCGATTTGCACTACCTTTGACCTGCGATCGAAGGTACTCTCGTTCGGGAATAAAAAAGAAAACCGAGTTTTCTTTTTGTATTCCGCTCACTTATTCGTACCTTTGCAACGAAATTGAAAAAAGGAAGATTTTGATAGAGAAACATATAGTATTAGAGGATATTGATCCTGTGGTGTTCTATGGAGCAGGGAACGCACATCTGCAGATGATGAGGGCGCTGTTTCCTAAACTTCGCATTGTGGCACGAGACAATGTGATCAGAGTGCTTGGCGATGAGGAACAAATGGCGGCATTTGAAGAGAGTGCCGAGAAAATAAGGCAACACGTGCTGAAATTCAATGCACTGCAAGCAGAGGACATCCTCGATATCGTGAAAGGACACCGTACCAAGGACGAAGTACCGGACGGTGTCGTCTGCTATTCTATGGCAGGAAGACCTATCAAGGCTCGGTCGGAGAACCAACAGGCATTGATAGATGCCTATAACGATAACGATATGGTGTTTGCCGTGGGACCGGCAGGAACGGGAAAGACATACCTCTCTATCGCCCTGGCGGTGAAAGCACTGAAAGAGAAGACAGCGAAGAAAATCATTCTGTCACGACCTGCCGTGGAAGCCGGCGAGAAACTGGGATTCCTTCCCGGTGATATGAAAGATAAGATAGACCCATACCTGCAACCACTCTATGACGCCATGGAGGATATGTTGCCACAGGTGAAACTGCAGGATATGATGGAGAAGCACATCATACAGATCGCGCCATTGGCGTTTATGCGCGGACGCACCCTGTCTGATGCGGTCGTCATACTGGATGAAGCACAGAACACCACCCCCCAGCAGATACGTATGTTTCTGACACGCATGGGATGGAACACCAAGATGATCATCACGGGTGATATGACACAGATAGACCTGCCACACGAACAGAAGAGCGGACTGAAAGAGGCGCTCTCCATCCTGCGAGGCATCGAAGGAATAGGCGTGGTGGAACTCAACAGAAAAGATATCGTGCGCCATAAACTCGTGACACGTATCGTCAACGCCTACGAGAAGTTCGATAAAAAAACAAATAAAAAAGATGAAAGCATTAACAAGGACTGACTTCAACTTTGAAGGACAACAGAGTGTGTACCACGGAAAGGTACGCGACGTTTACAACATCAACGACGACCTGATGGTCATGGTTGCCACAGACCGTATCTCGGCCTTTGACGTAATCCTGCCCAAAGGTATTCCCTTCAAGGGACAGGTGCTCAACCAGATTGCAGCGAGATTCCTCGATGCCACCAGCGACATCTGCCCCAACTGGAAACTCGCCACACCAGACCCCATGGTTACTGTCGGTCTGAAATGTGAAGGTTTTCGCGTGGAGATGATCATCAGAGGCATTCTCACCGGTTCGGCATGGAGAGACTACAAGAACGGATGCCGAGAGATCTGCGGTGTGAAACTGCCCGAAGGTATGAAGGAGAACCAGCGTTTCCCAGAGCCTATCATCACCCCGACAACAAAGGCTGATGAGGGTCACGACCTAAATATCTCACGCGAGGAGATCATCGCACAGGGTATCGTATCAGCAGAAGACTATGCTGTGATGGAAGACTACACCCGTCGCCTCTTTGCACGCGGACAGGAGATTGCCGCCAAGCAGGGCCTCATCCTCGTAGATACCAAATACGAATTTGGAAAGCGCGATGGAAAGGTATATCTCATCGACGAGATCCACACCCCCGACTCCTCACGTTACTTCTATGCTGACGGCTACGAAGAGAAATTTGAGAAGGGAGAGCCCCAGAAGCAGTTGTCGAAGGAGTTTGTACGCCAGTGGCTCATCGAACATAACTTCATGAACGAGCCCGGCCAGACCATGCCAGAGATCACCGATGCCTATGCAGAGAGCGTCAGCGAGCGCTATATCG
The DNA here is from genome assembly GCF_002251185.1 of Prevotella sp. P5-126. Lineage (NCBI taxonomy): Bacteria > Pseudomonadati > Bacteroidota > Bacteroidia > Bacteroidales > Prevotellaceae > Prevotella > Prevotella sp. P5-126. The sequence goes on along the minus strand of NZ_NPIZ01000071.1, from coordinate 6,758 downwards.
AGCTCTATGAGCATATCACCGGAGAGAAATTTGTCAAGGCCAGCGACAACGACGATATCGCTGCACGCATCGAGAAGAATGTTGCCAACTATCTGAAGACAAGATAAAGGATGTATCAGCAAGAGACGATCAAGCCCTATCACGAGGGCGAGAAGACAACGCAGGTGGAGCAGATGTTTGACAACATCGCTCCCACCTACGATACCCTAAACCATCGTCTCTCGTGGGACATAGACAGGGGATGGCGGAAGAAAGCCATCGGTCAACTGGCACCCTATCAGCCACAGACCATCCTCGATATTGCCACAGGAACAGGCGATTTCGCCATCTTAGCCGCCAAGCTGTTGAAGCCCACCACACTCATAGGGGCAGACATCAGCGAGGGCATGATGGAGATCGGACGGCAGAAAGTGGAGCAGGAAGGACTGCAGGACATCATCTCGTTTCACAAAGAAGACTGTCTGCACCTCTCCTACGACAGCGATACCTTCGATGCTGTGACGGCAGCCTTCGGCATCCGTAACTTCGCAGACCTCGACCAAGGACTCCGAGAGATCTGCAGGGTATTGAAACCCGGAGGCCATCTGAGTATCGTGGAACTCACCACCCCCGTGGCATTCCCCATGCGCCAACTCTTCCACCTCTACTCCCATACCGTGCTCCCCCTCTATGGCAGACTCATCTCTAAAGACAGTTCCGCCTATTCGTACCTCACCCGTACGATCGAGGCATTCCCACAGGGAGAACAGATGGTAGGAATACTGAAGAAAGCAGGATTTGCCGAAGCCTCCTTCCGACGACTGACCTTCGGCATCTGCACCATGTATCAAGCAACGAAATAGAACAATACATAGACAAATGGATAAATACGGACTCATCGGCTATCCCCTTGGCCACTCCTTCTCCATCAGCTATTTCAATCAGAAATTTGCTGATGAAAGCATCGATGCAGTTTATGAGAACTTTGAAATTCCGACCATCGACTCACTTCCCGAAGTACTCGACTCCAACCCGAACCTCAAAGGACTCAATGTGACCATCCCCTATAAAGAGAAGGTCATCCCCTTCCTGGACACCATCTCTCCAGAGGCACGCGCCATCGGAGCCGTCAACGTGATACGGGTGACACACACGGGGAAAGAGATCACGCTGAAGGGTTATAACTCAGACGTGATAGGATTCACAAAGAGTATAGAACCCATGCTCGACAAGAAATGGCATAAGAAAGCCCTTATCCTCGGTACAGGAGGAGCGTCGAAGGCCGTCAACTACGGATTGCATAACCTTGGACTTGAGACCGTGTTTGTCAGCAGATACGAGCGCCCCGACACGATACAGTATGAACGCATCACCCCTGATGTCATCAAGGAATATAATGTGATCGTCAACTGCACCCCTGTGGGCATGTATCCCAAGACCGAGGCCTGTCCGATGCTGCCCTATGACGCGATGGACAGCCACACCATCCTCTATGACCTCATCTACAACCCCGACGAGACCCTCTTCATGAAGAAAGGAGCAGCGCGCGGAGCCAATGTGAAGAACGGCCTGGAGATGCTCCTGCTGCAAGCTTTTGCCAGTTGGGAGTTCTGGCACGAGAAATAAGACAACCACCTATTTAAATATTAGATTATGGACAACAGATATATGATGCGCGGTGTCAGTGCCGCCAAAGAAGATGTTCACAACGCCATTAAGAACATCGACAAAGGAGTCTTCCCACAGGCTTTCTGTAAAATCATCCCCGATATATTAGGAGGGGATCCCGAATACTGTAATATCATGCACGCAGACGGTGCAGGAACGAAGTCATCACTCGCCTACCTCTATTGGAAGGAGACTGGTGACCTCAGTGTTTGGAAGGGTATCGCACAGGATGCCATCGTGATGAATACCGACGACCTGCTCTGCGTAGGAGCCGTTGACAACATCCTGGTGAGTTCGACCATCGGACGCAACAAGAAACTCGTTCCCGGTGAGGTCATCTCCGCCATCATCAACGGCACCGACGAACTCTTGGGAGAGTTGCGTGAGATGGGAATCGGCATCTATCCCACAGGTGGTGAGACAGCCGATGTGGGCGACCTGGTGCGCACCATCATCGTGGACTCTACCGTCACCTGCCGCATGAAGCGCAGCGATGTCATCGACAATGCCAATATCCGTCCCGGTGATGTCATCGTAGGACTGTCGTCAACAGGCCAAGCCACCTACGAGAAGCGTTACAACGGCGGTATGGGCAGTAACGGACTGACGTCAGCACGCCATGATATGTTTGCCAAATACCTGGCAGAGAAATACCCAGAGAGTTTCGACCATGCCGTCCCCGACGAACTCGTCTATAGCGGTAAATACCAACTGACTGATGCTGTAGAGGGATCCCCTGTGGATGCCGGACAGCTCGTGCTCTCCCCCACCCGCACCTATGCTCCTGTCATCAAGAAGCTCCTTGATGAGTTGCGCCCAGAGATACACGGCATGGTACACTGCACCGGTGGAGCCCAGACCAAGGTATTGCATTTCGTGAGCGACAACTGTCGTGTAGTGAAAGACAATATGTTCCCCGTCCCCCCATTGTTCCATGCCATCCACGAATGTTCAGGCACCGACTGGCGTGAGATGTACCAGGTATTCAATATGGGACACCGTATGGAGATCTACGTACGTCCAGAAGTGGCAGAACGCGTCATCGCCATCAGTAAGTCGTTTAACATCGACGCACAGGTCGTGGGCCATATCGAAGAAGGTCAGAAGAGTCTTACTATACAATCAGAATTCGGAACATTCAACTACTAAATGGAAAGTAACAGCATATTACAGAAACTCGACGGACTAGAGGCACGTTTTGAGGAAGTGTCAACACTCATCACCGACCCTTCTGTCATTGCCGACCAGAACCGTTTTGTCAAGCTCACCAAGGAATACAAAGACTTGGGAGATATCATGGATGCCCGCAAGCGTTATATCGCCTGTCTGAACAGTATCAAGGAAGCCAAGGATATCCTTGCCAATGAGGACGATGCGGAGATGAAGGAAATGGCACGTGAGGAACTCTCGGAGAACGAGCGCCTCCAACCCCAGTTGGAAGAAGAGATCAAGATCGCCCTCATCCCGAAAGATCCGGAAGATGCCAAGAATGTGCAGATGGAGATCCGCGCAGGAACAGGAGGTGATGAGGCAGCCCTCTTTGCCGGTGACCTCTTTAAGATGTACAAGAGCTATTGCGACTCGAAGGGATGGAACCTTTCCATCACCTCGGTATCGGAAGGTGCAGTAGGCGGTTTTAAGGAAATAGACTTTGCCGTGAGCGGTGCTGATGTCTATGGTACGCTGAAATACGAATCAGGCGTACACCGCGTGCAACGTGTACCAGCTACCGAGACCCAGGGTCGTATGCATACCAGTGCCGCCACTGTTGCCGTACTTCCCGAAGCCGATAAGTTTGAAGTACATATCAACGAAGGAGAGATCAAATGGGACACCTTCCGCAGTTCCGGTGCAGGAGGACAGAATGTGAACAAGGTAGAATCGGGTGTGCGTCTGCGTTATATGTGGAAGAATCCGAATACCGGTGAGACCGAAGAGATCCTCATCGAGTGTACGGAGACCCGTGACCAGCCTAAGAACAAAGAGCGTGCGTTGTCGCGCCTCTATACCTTCATCTACGACAAGGAGCATCAGAAATATGTGGATGACATCTCATCACGTAGAAAATCGCTTGTCTCTACCGGAGACCGTTCTGCCAAGATCCGTACGTATAACTTCCCACAGGGTCGTGTCACCGACCACCGTATCGGTTATACGACACACGACCTGCAGGGATTCCTCGGCGGAGACATCCAGGAGATGATCGATGCCCTCACCGTGGCAGAGAATGCCGAGCGCATGAAGGAGAACGAACTCTAAATCAATAATAACATGGGACAGTTTTATACCAGACGAAACGACGAGAAGGATGACAACAAGAAGACTGTTGCCGCCGAGGAATTCGTGAACCTCATAACCTCTATGAAACGTACGACAGACCAGCAAAAAGAACCTCCAAAAACAGAAACAAAAAAATAGATTATGAACAGACAGCAACTCATCGAACAGATCAAGACGAAGAAGTCTTTCCTCTGTGTAGGTCTCGACACAGACTTGAAGAAAGTGCCACAACATATTCTTAATGAGGAAGATCCTATCTTCTCATTCAACAAAGCCATCGTCGATGCCACAGCCCCCTACTGTGTGTCATACAAGCCCAACCTGGCCTTCTACGAGGCTTTTGGTGTGAAGGGTTTGATATCGTTTGAGAAGACCGTGAAATACCTCAAGGAGAACTACCCCCATCATTTCATCATCGCTGATGCGAAGCGTGGTGATATCGGCAATACCTCTGCGATGTATGCGCGTACCTTCTTTGAGGAGTATGACATCGACTCGCTGACGGTGGCTCCCTACATGGGTGAAGACAGTGTGACTCCCTTCCTCGGTTATGAGGGTCACTGGGTTATCCTGTTGGCGCTGACCTCCAACAAGGGTTCTCTCGATTTCCAAATGACGACCGACGAACAGGGTGAGCGTTTGTTTGAGAAAGTATTGAAGAAGAGTCAGCAGTGGGGCACGAAGGATAATATGATGTATGTGGTGGGTGCCACCCAGGGTCGTATGTTTGAAGACATCAGAAAACTGGCTCCGGAGCATTTCCTGTTGGTTCCCGGTGTTGGTGCTCAGGGCGGTAGTCTGGAAGAGGTTTGTCGCTATGGTATGACCAGCGACTGTGGCTTGTTGGTGAACTCGTCACGTGGCATCATCTATGCCTCAACGGGTAACGACTTCGCTGAGGTTGCTGGCCAAAAGGCCAAGGAGCTCCAAGAGCAAATGGCTGTACAGCTGCAATCTGCCGGAGTCATCTGAAATCTCACACTCTGAATAATCCACGGAGGGCACTCTGAATAATCCACGGAGGACACTCTGAATAAATCCACGGAGCACACGGATGACACGGATTTTTTATCCACGGAGCACACGGAGGGCACGGATATTTTGGGTTGCGCGAGCGCAAGAAATCTTGGAGGAAATCTTATTTAAGATGTTGCTTCGCAAGAAATATTGTGGATTCGCAGTTTATCTCCAAATAAAATCTTTAACAAAAATATTTGACCAAAATGCGCAACAGTACGTTGCTTTGCAGGAGGGGCTTCTTGGGGATCGCATCGGAGATGCTCGAAATCTAAACGAAAATCTTAAAAAGAATCTTTAACTAGAATCTCTAAACTTTAAACTATAAACTCTAAACTAAACACTCCGTGTTCTCCGTGTGTTCCGTGGATTAAAAAAGATCGGTGGGAGCTGTGTGATATAAAAGGAAGAGATGATGAGAACGAGAATCTATGAGCATGTGGTAGAGTTGCCCGATTTCCCCTGCAGGAAGTATTTCCATAGCAGGCAATTGATGCAGATCTACGAAGACGCACAACGCCAGAAACCCTATATGGTCGTGGTGAGCGACGATGACGAACAGGTTGTCGCCCACCTACTCGCGGTGGTGCGCCAACACAGACTCTGGATACCACCGTTCCTCATGCAACACGCATGGATCATAGGAGAAGGGGAATATGAACGCGGTGTCAACAACCGGGAGGAGGTGTTTGACATGATGGTCAGTGCACTCAAGAACAAGCTGCAACACCAGGTGTTGTATTTTGAACTGTTAGGTTTCGAGCAGAAGATGTTTGGCTATGGTGCCTTGCGGCGCATGGATTTCTTCCCCGTGAAATGGATGTCTGTGCATAACTCCCTCCACTCTGCCCCACCACAGGACCGTATCTCAGAACGCCTGCTACACCGTATAGAGAACGGTATCGCGCGAGGTGCGGTGACCAAGAAGGTGGAGAATGACGAGGAATTCGATGCCTTCTTCAAACTCCTCAGTCAGTACAACTGGTTGAAGCCCTACCACTATCAACCACCAGCATCCTTCTTCCGTTCGCTGATGGATGACGGTCACTGTCAGATCTTCATCACCTTGTTTCATGGACATGTGATTGGTGCTGCGGTATGTATCTATTCTGAAAACGATGTGTATCTCTGGTATTCTGCTGCGCGTCGGAAATCGATGGCGCCACTGCATCCTCTCGCTGTGACGTTATGGAAGGCGATGACGGATGCCCACGAGGCGGGTTATGACCATGTGCGTTTCCTCAACGTAGGTATGCCGTTTCGTAGGAATCCCTATCGTGACTTCATCCTTCGGTTCGGTGGCAAGGAATGTAGCACCTACCGGTGGTTTCTGACTCCCATCAAATGGGTGAATCATTTCTTTACGTGGCTTTGGCGGATCATCGGAATTTAAACGGAATTTATACGGATTTTTTTTTGTTGCCTAAAGGCAAGAAATCTTTGAGGAAATCTTCTTTAAAGAATGGCCGGAGGCCAGAAATGATTTATTCACTCAGCCTCCGTAAACATAATCTTTAAGAATATGATTTTGGATACACAAGCAACGACGGGCTGAAGGCCCAATGGCTTCCTTAGCCCAGGGTAACACCCTGTGGACTTGATGTAACATATACACCTACGTCCTGTAAGGACAAAAGTAAAACCTGGGTAGGGTGATAGCAAAAATCTTTAAACAAAAATCCTAAACAAAATGCGCTCTTCCTCAGGGTGTTGCCCTGGGCTAGGGAAACCATTGGGCTTTCAGCCCGTTTTTGCTTGTGTATCAAAATCTTTAGAAGAATCCTAACTGAAAATGCGCAACAGTACGTTGCTCT
>NZ_NPIZ01000070.1:0-67381 GCF_002251185.1 Prevotella sp. P5-126 | reverse complement strand
AAGTGGTCAAGCACTTCCTTGGGCAGCACCATACGTGCCAACATTAGCAAACCTTTGTCTTCCATGATGCAAAGGTAAGCATTTCATATGAATCATACTCATTTACCCCTATGAAAAATCTATTGAGTCGAAACCCGACCGCTTGCAGGAGCAGCTCGATATTAACTATGTGGCATTCACCATCCCCAACGACTTCATTGTGGGCTATGGTTTGGATTATGACCAGCAAGGTCGTCAGTTGAAGGAAATTTACAAAGTAAAGACAGATAACGAGTAAGGATAAACTTTTTAATTTTATTTGGAAAAGAAATGAAGAATATTGTAATCTTCGGAGCTCCCGGCTCCGGTAAAGGAACACAGAGCGATTTGCTCATCGAGAAGTATGGCTTGGGTCATATCTCTACTGGCGATGTGCTTCGCAACGAGATTAAAAATGGAACAGAGTTGGGCAAAACCGCTCAAAGCTATATTGAAAAGGGTGCGTTGATTCCCGACGATCTGATGATTAGCATCCTTGCCAATGTGTATGACTCATTTGGCAAAGATCACGCCGGAGTAATCTTCGACGGTTTCCCCCGCACCATTCCACAAGCTGAAGCACTGAAGAAAATGCTCGATGAGCGTGGCCACAAGGTAGCAGCCATGATTGAACTCGACGTGCCCGAAGAGGAGTTGATGACTCGACTCATCAAGCGCGGAAAGGAAAGTGGTCGTGCCGACGACAACGAGGAGACTATCAAGAAGCGCCTCGTAGTATATCATTCACAGACCATGCCCCTCGTAGAGTGGTATAAGAAGGAAGGCCTTCACCACCACATCGACGGACTTGGCACTCTGGATCGCATCTTCGGCGACATCCAGAAAGTAATCGATAATCTTTAATACGACTGATATGCCGGAAAGCAATTTCGTTGACTATGTGAAAATCTGTTGCCGTTCGGGTAAAGGCGGACGTGGGTCTATGCACCTGCGCCATGTGAAATACAACCCTAACGGCGGCCCCGACGGGGGCGACGGAGGCAAGGGCGGAAGCATCATTCTGCGTGGCAACCACAACTATTGGACGTTGTTACACCTGAGATACGAACGCCATATCTTCGCCGAACACGGCGGTAATGGCGGTCGCGACAAGTGTCACGGCACCGACGGCAAGGATATCTACATCGACGTGCCCTGTGGCACGGTGGTCTATAATGCTGAAACCGGCAAATATGTCTGCGATGTAACCTACGACGGACAAGAGGTGATGCTCCTTAAAGGCGGTCGCGGCGGATTGGGTAACTATCAGTTCCGATCAGCCACCAACCAGGCTCCGCGCTATGCGCAGCCCGGTGAACCGATGCAGGAAATGACTGTGATCCTCGAACTGAAATTGTTGGCAGATGTCGGCCTTGTCGGTTTTCCCAATGCCGGCAAATCCACACTGGTTTCAGCCTTGTCGAATGCCCGTCCGAAGATAGCCAATTATCCCTTCACCACGATGGAGCCCAGCCTCGGTATCGTGGGCTATCGCGACCACAAATCGTTTGTGATGGCAGATATTCCCGGTATCATTGAGGGAGCCAGCGAAGGCAAAGGACTCGGTTTGCGATTCCTCCGCCACATTGAGCGCAACTCACTATTGCTCTTTATGGTGCCTGGCGATACCGACGATATCAAGCGCGAATACGAGATACTGCTCAATGAATTGCGGCAGTTTAATCCCGATTTGATCGATAAGCACCGTGTGCTGGCGGTCACCAAGTGTGATTTGCTCGACGAGGAACTGATCGACATGTTGCGTGAGACTCTGCCCGACGATCTCCCCGTGGTATTCATTTCGGCTGTTGCCAACCAAGGTCTTGACGAGCTCAAAGATGTGCTTTGGGCAGAACTCAACGACGAAAGCAATAAGTTGGCTACTGCCATCGGTGAAGAGAATATCGTACACCGCGACAAGGATATGTCGATGTTTGCACAGGAAATGGCGGATGAGGGCGAAGATGAAGATATCATCTACCTCGACGACGACCTTGAGGATGTTGACGACCTTGAAGATTTTGAATACGAAGATGAAGAATAATCTGCCCCAGTGGCACGATTACGATATGGGAAACGGCGTGATTGCCTTCAGCACCACCAGAAAAGGTGGATGCAGCGAGGGCAATTACGCCGCTTTTAATATCAATAGATATTGTGGCGACGACCCTGCCCACATCGAAGCCAACCGCACAGCGCTCTGCCAACGCCTTGGCATCGGTATGGCGCAACTCGTAGTGCCCCACCAGGTGCATGCTGCCGAGGTCAAACAGATAGGCCGCGACTTTACCGAACAGCCTGCTGTGGTGCGTGACGAACTGACAGACGGTTTCGATGCGGTGATGACCGATGTGCCGGGCATCTGTGTTGGCGTGTCAACAGCCGATTGCATTCCCGTGTTGATCTATGATGCGGCACACCATGCCGTATGTGCTGTCCATGCCGGATGGCGTGGCACCGTACAGCGTATTGTGGTCAAAGCCATTGAACGCATGCGTGCTGCTTACGGTACACAACCTTCAGAGCTTACCGCAGCAATAGGTCCTGGTATCAGTATCGACCATTTTGAAGTGGGCGATGAGGTCTATCAGCAGTTTGTTGATGCTGGCTTTGAGATGGAACCAATCAGCCGGCGATACCAGAAATGGCATATTGATCTGCCCGAATGTAATCGCCGCCAGTTGATTCAACTTGGTGTTGACCCTCAGCGCATCCTCTCTTCAGGCATTTGCACTTATGCGCAGTCGGATATGTATTTCTCTGCGCGCCACCTTGGAATAGACAGTGGTAGGATATACAACGGCATCATGCTGACTCCCCATCGCGATTGACGGCGAAGGGGCATGCTGTTGCGATTGATATAGTCGGTTTCTGCGTGTGTTTTTGAGTATCATTGAAACCGCAAAGTATCAATCAATTACACCATTTGAAACGGTCTGTTTGCTTGCAAATTCAATGAATTTGCTGAGTAAAATCAATGAATTTGGTCTGCAATTTCAATGAATTTGCTGAGGAAAATAAATTGATTTGCTAAGGAAAGTAAATTGATTTGCTGAGGAAAGTAAATTGATTTGCTGAGGAAAACAAATTGATTTGCTGAGGAAAACAAATTGATTTGCAATGCCAGGTGATAATTGCAAGGGAGGAATGTGGTATCGGCTGGTGGTCAAATGGTGGTCAGAGAACGTCGTGTGTAACGTATCAGTCCGATGTTTCCATGCAGATCTATCCAGGCATCACTATGTGGGAAATCGGTTTCGGATAGTGCTTTCATCTGGTGTGCCACCAAGAAACGCTTACCATCTTGCTTGCGCGGACCTGCGCCGTAGCTTTGTATGAACGAATAGATGCGACCTTTTTGAAATCTGCCCTTGTGGTCGATTGTCACCGCCACTATAGGTGCGTAGCCAGAAACACCTTGCAGACTGATGCCGAAGGGTGTGCAGAAATTGCCCAGACTGTAGGCAATGAACCGTCCTTTATAGACTTCAATGCCCCTAACCACATGCGGACCGTGACCATAAACCACGTCGGCACCATGGTCAATGCAGTGGTGTGCCAGTTGGCGCAATGCTCCACGACGCTCGCCCAGAAAGCCCTCCATGCCGTTGGGTACATGACTCTGTGCCGTCCCCTCGGCTCCACCGTGGAACGAAACGATGATGATGTCGCACTGTTGGCGCAGCTGTTTCAACAGTTTACCCACTTTCTTCAGGTCGAGATGACTGACGGTATAGCTGTTGTGACCTAAGGCGCAGAGACCGATGCGCACACCTTGGCGCATGACAACGGCTGTTTCCGATCGTCCGGCAATGCCTGCAAAGGCGATGCCCTGCTGTCGCAAAGCGTGCTCGGTGGATATGACTCCCTCTATGCCGAAGTCGAAACTATGGTTGTTTGCCATGCTCACAAAGTCGTAGCCGGCATCCTTCAGCCACCAGGCGTAGCTTGTTGGTGTGCGAAAAGCATAGTTGTTGGCTTTGCCCTCTTTGCGTGTTTCACCCTTGTCGCATAGCGTTCCTTCAAGATTGCCCACTGCCAAGTCGGCTTGCCTGAGGATGTCGCGTGTGTCGCGAAACAGGTATTTGCCATCCCTCCGCGGTAGTCGTGGTGTGGGATAGGTGGTGCCCATCATGATATCTCCCGTAAGAGCGATGGTCAGTGAAGCAGAAAGGCAGGTCAAAGAATGACCTGCCCATATAGTAAGAGTGAGTAATAATCGGAACATGAAGATGCTGTTACTTCGCCACGCGGCGTGCGCCTACATAGCGGCGATTATAGTAGCCTTCGGTAGAACTGCTGATTTTCACACCTTCGTTGGTGCTGGCGTGGATAAAGGTGAAGGTGTTGTTGATGGGATCATAGTCCATCACAATACCTACGTGACCTACACCGCGTCCGGAGCGAGGACTGGTGAAGAACACCAAGTCGCCACGTTGCATCTCCCAGCGCTTGATGGGGATGTTGCGTGCATACTGGTCGCGCGACGAACTGCCGATGTTGATATCGTGTTGTCCAAACACATAGCTGGTGAAACCAGAGCAGTCGAAGGCGTAAGGGCCTTTGCTTCCGCTGCGATAGCGTGTGCCGATGAGAGCTGTGGCCTGATCCATGATGCTGTTTGAAGTGGCAAATGTTGCCGTACCGTCATAATCATCGGTATATAAGAAGTCGAAATTCTCTATCTCTTCATAGACAGTTTCGGTGCGTTGGGTCTTTCTTGTCTTCTTTCTCTTGCCTTTTGCCCATGTCATATCCACAGAGGACAGCAACACAAGCATGATGCATAGTAGAATTTTCTGTTTCATTTTCTTTAGTTTAGGTTATTTGGTTGGTTTAGTTATATTTCAGGATTTGACCTGGTCTGAGTCTGGTGCTCTTGCTGATGTGATTCAGTTTGCAGATGGCATCAACAGACGTACCGCGCTTGCGAGCGATAGAATAGAGCGATTCACCCTTTGATACTTTGTGGAAACGAGCTGCTGCAGAGCGGCTGCTTGTGGCCTTCTGGCGTGCAGCAGGAGTGCTGTTGTCAGCAAAATCGAGGTCGTCGCCAAATGAACTGCCGCCGGCTACACCACGCAGACGGGTAGCTTCTGCCGACTCGCGATTGTAGGTAGATTTGCGGAATACATAGTAGTCGTCAACCACGTCTTGGTTTCTGAAGTCGAACATCAGGGCAGGGTTGAGTGCTATGCCACACAGACGCGTCTCGAAGTGGAGGTGTGAACCAGTGCTGCGTCCGGTGTTTCCGCCCAGTCCGATGGGATCTCCGGCACGCACCTCTTGGTTTTCAGCCACCAATTGTGCAGACATGTGACCGTAGATGGTCTCCAGTCCGTTGTTGTGTCTGATGACTACGTATTTTCCGTAGCCACGTCCTTCGTAGCGCACGATGCGCACCTTGCCACTGAAGGCAGCGCGGATGGTATCGCCGATATATACTTTGATGTCCAGTCCCTTATGTTGGCGTCCCCAACGCGAACCGAAGTTGCTGGTGATAACGCGGTTGGTGGTGGGCATGCAGAAGTTGCGCAGGTTGATGCGGAAAGTGTCGGGGAGGTTGGTTGCTTTATGGGCATATCTGTTATCCCAGTCGTTATAGAGGTCGGCAGCTGGTGATTCATAGCTCTCTGCCTGAATGAGGCGACGGAGAGCCATGCTATCTACTGCTTTCATCTTTCTGTCTATAGGGGCCTGACGTGCCAACAGATCCTGTCCCATCGTCGGGAGAGTACATACGGTTGCAACGGTTAGGAATGCTATTTTCTTTAGATTTTTAAAAAACATAATTATTCTTTTCGGTTCGTATTCTCGTTCGGTTTCAATAAAAACAGAACGATGCAAAGTTACGAAATTATTTCTAAAATCGGTAAAGTGTTAACACTATTTGTGTGTAATTTAACACTTTACGTAGCGGATTTTGCCTTTTTTTTGATTTGTCGCAGGTAGTCTTTTGCCTGTTTTTGCCCTCGTTTTTATGGGACGATCGTGCATTTTCTATGGGAAAAATAGATTTTCCCAGTTCGTTTTCCCCACTTTTTACGAGATAGCAGACCAGTTGATATTGGTCTTGCGAAGTTGGCGCAGACGGTCCCAAAGCATGTGGTAGCGCTCCGACTGACAGGTGGGGTCTGCGTCGATGATGCGTTGTGCCTCGTCGCGTGCCATCTGTACAATCTGTCCGTCGCGTGCGATATCGGCAATTTTGAGGTCGAAAGCCATGCCGCTCTGCTGTGTTCCCTCCAGATCGCCCGGTCCACGCAGTTTCAAGTCGGCTTCGGCAATGCGGAAACCATCGTTGGTCTCACACATGATGTCTATGCGCTTGCGCGTCTCTTCAGCCAGTTTGGGTGAGGTCACAAGGATACAGTAGCTCTGTTCGGCACCTCTGCCCACACGTCCGCGCAGTTGGTGGAGCTGGCTGAGTCCGAAGCGTTGCGCCTCCATGATGACCATCACCGAGGCATTGGGCACGTTGACTCCCACCTCAATCACGGTCGTTGCCACGAGCATCTGTGTCTCACCGCGTGCAAAGCGCTGCATCTCTTCGTCTTTCTCCTTGGCTTTCATCTTGCCGTGTACCTTGCTCAGTCGGTATTCTGGAAACACCTGACACAGCGTGGCATAGCCATCTTCCAGGCTTTTCAAGTCGATGCGCTCGCTCTCTTCGATAAGTGGAAAGACCACATAGACCTGTCGTCCCTGTTGCATCTGCTTGCGCAGTCCATCGTAGAGCGATGGTATTCGGCTGTCGAAGGCATGGGTGGTGACCACGGGCTTGCGTCCTGGCGGCAGTTCATCGATGATGCTGACATCGAGATCGCCGTAGAGTGTCATAGCCAGGGTGCGGGGAATGGGTGTGGCTGTCATTACGAGGATATGTGGCGGATTGTCGCTTTTGCTCCATAGTTTGGCGCGTTGTGCCACACCGAAACGGTGTTGTTCATCGACCACCACCATGCCCAGTCGTGCAAACTGTACCGTGTCTTCTATCACGGCATGGGTGCCCACGAGAATCTGCAACGTCCCCTCAGCCAGATCGTTGAGTACTTGTTCTCGCCGTTTGCCTTTCACCATACCCGTCAGCAGTCCGACGCTGATGTCCATGCCCTCAAGAAAGCTGCTGATGGTGCGCAGGTGTTGTTCGGCAAGAATCTCGGTTGGCGCCATGATACAGGCTTGATAGCCATTGTCGAGTGCCATCAGCATGGTCATGAGTGCCACCAGTGTCTTGCCCGAACCCACGTCGCCTTGTAGCAACCGATTCATCTGTCTGCCCGAAGCAGTGTCTTTGCGTATCTCACGGAGCACTCGTTTCTGTGCTTCGGTCAGTTGGAAGGGCAGGTGGTTGTGGTAGAAACCGTTGAAGCACTCGCCGATATGCGAGAAAACATAGCCGCGGTATTTGCGCCGATGATCGCTCGCGTACCTTAATATATTAAGCTGAACGTAGAAAAGTTCTTCAAATTTGAGTCGCAGCCGTGCGCGTTCCAGTTCTTTGGCATTGTGCGGATAGTGAATCTGTCGCAACGCCTCGTCTCGGCTGATGAGGTGGTTGGGGCGCGTGATGAAGTCGGGTAGTGTCTCGGCAATAGGCTGTTTGAGCAAATCGAGTAGTGTTTTGGTCATCTTGTCGATCGCTCGTGAGTTCAACCCACGTTTCTTCATCTTCTCTGTCGTATTGTAGTAGGGTTGCATCCCCATATCCGAGAGTTGGATGTTTTCGGCAGGTTCAAGGTCAGGATGCACCACCTGTACCCTGCCGTTATATACGGTGGGTCGCCCGAAAACGATGTATGGAATGCCCGTTTTGTAGCGTTTGGGCACATCCTTGGCATAGTTGAACCAGGTAAGGTCCATCACGCCCGTGCCATCGGATAGGTGAGCCACTACGCGCGTCTTGCGGTGTCCCATGTCAAACGACTCGAAACTGAGTATTCTGCCGCATACTTGGACAAACGGCATGTCGCCCGTCAGTTCGTGGATGGTATAGATTCTACTTCTGTCGATATGTTTGTAGGGGTAATATTGCAACAGGTCGCCAAGGGTATTGATGCCCAGTTCTTCGCTAAGCACCTTTTTGCGGTTGGGTCCGACCCCCGCCATATACTGGATATCCTGTTGCAGTATGTCGGTCATCGGCAGAGCGTTTCGGCAATAGCCAAGTCAAAGGGAGTGGTAATCTTGATATTTTCTCGGTTGCCCTCTACCATTGTGATGGCATGTCCATAGGACTCTACCACCGACGCATCGTCGGTAAACGCCTCGGAGAAAGGTTGGCGGTTGGCAGCCTTCAGTAGTTGGATGTCGAAAGTTTGTGGAGTTTGCACCAAACGGTAGTCGCCTCTGGGCTTTGTGCCCTCGGTGATGTGGCGTAAAGTCTCAACCACCGGAGTCACCGGAATCACCGCTTTTGCCGTGCGTGCCGTGTCGTAGCAGCGGCGAATGACATCAATAGCAGGGAATGGGCGCACACCGTCGTGCACACCGACCACACCCTGTGCATCATCGGGGATGAGTGCCAGTCCGTGTTGCACACTATGGAAGCGAGTCTCGCCGCCGTCAGCCAACATGTAGGGCACGTCAAACTGATACTGCCCACACAACTCATGCCAGTAGGTCTGTTGGGCTTTAGGCAACACAAGGATAATCCGGAGCGCTTCCGAAAAATGGTGGAAGCGTTCGATAGTGCGCATCAGCACGGGTTTTCCGCCGATGGGGAGAAACTGTTTGGGAATGTCGCTGCCCATGCGCAGTCCTTTGCCACCGGCTACGATGATGATATAGTCGGTCATCCCATGAGGTGTTTATAGCGCATACCTTCTGCAATGGCATCTGCCACATCCACACCTTTGAGCTGTGCCAGCAGTTCGTAGGCAAATGGGAATGCTGCCGCAGGCCCTTCACCGGTGGTGATATTGCCGTCGATGGTCACCAGGTCAGCCGTGTAATGCGTGTTGGTCATACTGCCTTCAAATCCCGGATAGCATGTGGCTTTCTTGCCGTCGAGCAGTCCGATAGCTGCCAATACTACTGCAGGCGATGCGCAGATGGCTGCCACGAGTCGTCCCTCTTCCGCCTGCTTGCACAGTGCTTCGCAGAGCGGCTTGCATTGATAGAGGTTGGTAGCACCAGGCATACCACCCGGCAGAAACAGCAGGTCGGCATCAGTCAAGTCGCACTGTTCGAAACAAGTATCAGCCTCGATGTTCACACCGTGTGCTGATGTCACAACGTTCTGACCGGTAACGCTGACGGTAGTGACTTCGATACCGCCACGACGCCAGATGTCAACAGGGATAAGCGCTTCGATGTCTTCAAATCCCGTAGCAAGGAATACGTATGCTTTTGCCATAGTTATATCATGTGTTGGTTAGTTTTCTGAATATGATGCCCATAGTGGCCGTATGCTTATTTCAGTGCGATGAGATATTTCTCGACGGTGGGTTTCAGTCCCATGTAGAGTGCATCGCAGATGAGTGCATGTCCGATGCTCACCTCATCGGTCCAAGGAATGCGAGAATGGAAATAGTGGAGGTTTTCGAGCGAAAGGTCATGGCCAGCGTTGAGGCCTAAGCCTATGCGTCGTGCCTCCTTTGCAGCAGCCACAAAAGGAGCAATGGCAGCCTCTCTGTTGCTGTTGTATCCTGAAGCGTAAGGCTCGGTGTAGAGTTCTACGCGGTCTGCTCCGCATGCCTTTGCCCCTTCCACCATCTTCGGATCAGCATCCACAAAGATGCTGGTGCGTATGCCAGCCTGTGAGAAGGTGTGGCAGATGTCGGTCAGGAAATTGCGGTTTTCCAGTGTATCCCAACCGTGGTTGGAGGTGATTTGGTCGTGACCGTCGGGCACAAGTGTCACCTGTGTGGGTACAACTTCCAGAACCAATTTGACAAACGAGTCGATGGGATTTCCCTCGATGTTAAACTCTGTAGTGATGATGGGGCGCAGGTCGCGCACGTCCTGATAGCGTATGTGACGCTCGTCGGGGCGTGGGTGTACGGTAATGCCTTGTCCACCAAACGATTCGATGTTGCGTGCAGCCTCGATGACATCAGGGTTGTTGCCTCCTCGTGCATTGCGCAGAGTAGCCACTTTATTGATGTTTACGCTTAGTTTTGTCATCTTCTTCAAAAATTTGTCTTAACAGATAGTGATGTTTCGCCAAAAAATACTAATTTTGTGGCGTATATTCAGCGCAAAGGTACTAAAACTTTGTGAATTAACGCCTAATAAATTAGATTTTTTATATGACTTCAAGAAAACTGCGATTTGCCATTGTCGGCAACACCTACCAAGCTAAAAAGTCGGCATCTGTACAAAAGATACTGAATTGTTTAGCTATGCATGAGGCTGAAGTATGTATGGAGCGCGAGTTCCATCGATTCCTCGTTCATGGTCAGCACCTGTCACTTGACGGGGTAGAGGTGTTTGACGGCAATGACTTTGAAGCAGACTTTACGGTGTCGATGGGTGGTGATGGTACTTTTCTGAAAACCGCTTCTATGGTGGGAGAAAAGCAAATTCCCATCATCGGTGTCAACACTGGAAGACTTGGATTCCTTGCAGATATCAATCCACCGGAGATAGATCCCATGGTGCAAGCCATCTATGAGGGCGACTATGCTATCGATACCCGTACGGTGCTACAGGTAGAGACCGACGGACAGCCGTTGTCAGGATGTCCTTTTGCGCTGAATGATGTGGCCATCCTCAAGCGTGATGTGGCAGCGATGATTACTGTGCGCACCACGATCAATGGCGACTACGTGACAACCTATCTGGCTGACGGACTGGTCATCAGTACGCCAACCGGCAGTACGGCGTATTCCCTTTCAGTGGGCGGTCCGATCATCGTGCCCGGCACCCATGTGTTTTCCATCACGGCGGTAGCTCCCCATTCGCTCAATGTGCGTCCTTTGGTACTTTCCGAAGATTCAGAAATCACCCTCACCGTAGAGAGCCGTTCCCACAATTTCCTGGTGGCACTCGACGGTCGTTCGGAGAAATTGCCCGATTCCACCCGACTGACGCTTCGTAAAGCCCCATACCGGGTGAAGGTAGTGAAGCGCGCAGGTCAGAAATACTTCCATACCCTGCGCGACAAAATGATGTGGGGAGCCGATCAACGCGGATGATGCATGGATGGCGGGAATGATTTGTCAGCCTCGCAAAAGTCAGTTGTCCGCCTTGTCAGCGTCAGTTGTCAGCCTCTCCAGAGTCCGTGGAGGTTGCAGTATTCACGTGCCGTAACCATTTTCGCATCGGTTATGAATTCAGCCACAGGAGCCTCTCCGGGCTTCAACTCATGGCGCATCACGTCACGGTCGGTCAGCAGTTCAATCCATTCGATGTGGTGTTCAGGTGTCATGGGGTGTTCCACACTCCCCACGCTGACGCGGTAGCCGCCTTCAATGCGCTCTACTATGGGCACATGTTTCTCTACAGCACCATCGATACCTTTCTCGTTCATACGCTGCATGATTTTTCCGCAGCATGACATTTCTGCACCTTCGTGCAACACCTCTACGATATTTCCGCAGATGGTGCATCGGTAAATTTCTCTTTTCTTTGTTGCCATAGCTCTGAATAATTTAGTTTATTATAATATGGTTATCACCACAAAGTTACGGATTAATCCGTTACCTTGTGTCGTTTGATAGGTTTTCTTGTGTTTTTTTAACCATCATCTCACCATTCCAATCCATAGATTGAAAAGGTGGGACGATGTGATGTAGGTATGATAGGCTATGTGTTACTGCTTCAGTTGGTTTGCTCCTTGCGCTTGTCATACTTCAGGTAAAGCCCGGCAAGGATGGTTCCTGAAATGCTGTGCCACGCACAACTGATGGCGCATGGCAATACGGCGAGCGGTTGTGCAGCAAAGAAATTGCTTGCCAATACCGTGGCAAGACCGGCATTCTGCATACCCACCTCGATACTGATGGTGCGCTTCTTGGCAGTATTGAAACCGGCTGCGCGTCCGGCAAACCATCCTAACAGATAGCCCAATGAATTGTGGCAGAACACCACGGCAAAGGTCCAGAAGAAGAGCATCACGCCGCCTTCCAACAGATCGTCATGGACTGTAGAGATGACACCGCCCACGATGATGGCGAGACAAGTGACACTAATGCCCGGCATGAGACTCTGTATGGTGGGAAAACATGCCTTTCGGCTGTAGATCTTGTTGAGTGCACAACCTATTGCCACAGGTATGATGGTCACAATCAGAATATTGATGAACATGCCGACGGCATCGATGTGGATGATTTCGCCTGCTGTAATCTGCATCAGCAGTGGTGTCATTACCGGTGCAAGGAGTGTTGAGGCACATGTCATGCCTACCGAGAAAGCCACATCGCCATGGCAGAGATAACTCATGATGTTGCTTGACACACCACCCGGACAGCATCCTACCAAGAGAATGCCCAAGGCTAACGGGGCATCGAGGTGCCATACATGTACCAGCAGCCATGCTACGGCAGGCATGATGAAAAATTGCGCACAGCTACCAATCAATACGTCAAGCGGCCGTTGTGCCAGGATGCGGAAATCATCGGTGGTGAGCGTCAGACCCATGGTGAGCATGATGATGCCGAGAATGACGGTTTGGGTTGTGCCACGCACCCAGTCGAAGAGATGCGGGAAAAAGAAGGTGACGAGTGCCACGCCTATGACAAATACTGAAGCGTGGGCAGCCAACAGGCGGCTGACAGCCTGCATGTGTTTTATTGTGTTCATGTCTTTCTTTGTTGTTGAAACGGTTTGCAAAAGTACTCCATTTCTTGCAAACAAGCAAACAAAAAGCAGTTTTCTTGTCCAACAAGCGTTTCTCGAAGATCGTAAGTCCATGGATTGCGGTACGCATCGACAGCTGTGTACGACGTGTCGCACGGGCTGTTCGTGGAAACAGTCCTTGCGTAATACTGAAATGAATAAATCCCACCACAGCGGCACATCTTTTCCACCTCATCGCCCGATGCTCCTTATATATATTAAGGTGTAAATGTTAAATGTTGTGTGCAGTGCAAAAAAAATGGCTGAAAATGTTGGATGGTATTCGAATAATACATACCTTTGCGGTGTACTATTACAGTAATACGCCAAACACGCAAGTATATGATACAAGTAGAAAACTTAAGTTTCAATTATGTTGGAACGAAACGTGAGGTCTTTTCCGACTTCAGTCTGCAACTGACAGACAACAAAATCTATGGGCTTCTTGGCAAGAACGGCACAGGCAAGAGTACGTTGCTCTATCTGCTTTGTGGCTTGTTGCGCCCCAAGAAGGGTGGTGTGTTCATTGACGGAGTATTAGCCAGCGACCGCCGGTCCGCTATGTTGGAAGATATTTTCATGGTACCCGAAGAGTTTACGCTACCTCAAGTGACCCTCGACACCTACGTGAAGATGAACAAGGGATTCTATCCGCATTTCAGCGAAGAGGTACTTGAACGCTGTCTGGCAGACTTTGAATTGTCTCGCCAAACCAAGCTCCACCAACTCTCAATGGGTCAGAAGAAGAAAGCCTTCATGAGTTTTGCACTTGCCACAGGCACTCGCTTGCTCCTGATGGACGAGCCTACCAACGGTCTCGACATCCCCTCGAAAAGTCAGTTTCGCAAGGTCATAGCCAACAATATGACCGACGACCGCATCCTGATCATCTCTACCCATCAGGTGCACGACATAGAGTCGTTGCTCGACCACGTGCTGATCCTCAGTCAGAGCAATCTCTTGCTCAATGCTTCGGTAAGCGATATCAGCGATGACTACAAGTTTGAATACCGCACACCGGCAGAGATGGACGATAGCGTGCTCTATGCAGAACCCAGTTTGCAGGGTAATGCCGTGATAGTCCGCCGACAGCCCTCCGACCATGAAACACCGATGAATCTCGAATTGCTGTTTAATGCAGTAATCACTGGAAAACTGAGATAAACAAACCAAATTAACAATGAATACAAAGAACAATAATTTTCAATTCAGCCGATTGCTGATGGTGATGCGCTGGGATGTGTTTACCAACTTGAAGAGCTATCTGAACATGATGCTTGGCATGACCTTCGCCCTGTTGCCCTTCTTTATCATGCAGCTGTATCAGTTGAGCAAGCAGTATCAGCTTTTTCCCGATACCATCGACCTTAGCTATTTGGGGATGTCACAATATGTTTTAATGATTTCCAGCATAGCCATGTATATGATGGCCACACAGATATTCATGGTGATGAAGACCACTGGACAGCGCGAACAGTTTCTGATGCTGCCAGCCAGCAATCTTGAAAAGTATATCAGCAGATTCCTTTTCTCTACGCTTGGTGCTGCCGTCGCAATGATCACCGCCATCGTAGTATCTGACCTGGTGCAACTGATATTCAGTTTCGTACTCCTGCCCGGTCACCATCAGAGCTTATGCCTCTATGCCGTGGCATTGCTATGGAAAATATGGACTACTTTTATAGAAAACAACGATTCTACCGGTGCCCTATTGCTATCTCTGTCGATCGTGACCTGTGGAGTGCTCGTCCATAGCTTCTTCATCCTTTGTGGAACACTCTTCCGCAAGCACACCATTGTGGTGTCAGGCATCCTCTTCATCGTGATGACCTATCTGGTGATCTATGTGATCGAGAGTGTATCAGACACTATAACGACCTACCTGATGCATGGTGACAACAGCTGGCTCTTTAGTCTCCTCATAGCCGAACTGCTGCTTGGAGGTTTTCAGTATTGGCTATCCTATAAGGTGTTCACCCGTATGCAGGTCATCTGCAACAAATGGATCAATTTATAAACAAAAAGAAAACTGCTATGAATTTCAGTAATGACAAAGCCATCTATGTACAGATAGCCGACCGCCTCTGTGATGAGATTCTGGCACAAATGTATGAGGAAGACGGACGCATTCCCAGTGTCAGAGAATATGCTGTGCTATTGGAGGTCAATGCCAATACCACGGTAAAGGCCTACGACCTGTTGGCTGCCGAGGGTGTCATCTATAACAAGCGCGGACTGGGCTATTTTGTGGTAAAAGGTGCAAGAGACCAGATACAAACGGTGAGAAAGACCGAGTTTATGAAGCAGCACCTCCCCGAATTGGCACGGCAGATGAAGTTGCTCGGCATCAGTATCGATGAAGTGGATGAGGCATTGCGCCAAGCACTCGACGCACAGCCTTGATGCAGCACAGAAACGGCTGTCATAGGAAAAAATATCAGCCATGGTGCAACTTTTTTGCGCTATGATGCGTCAAACAGATAATTTTAAGCGCAAACCCACTATCGGTTAGAAACAATGAAACAAAAACAAACAACAAGATGATTCACCTCAGTGACCTCAACAAGACCTATCAGGGCGCACAACCGCTCCACGTGCTCAAGGGCATCAACCTCGATATAGCCCGTGGCGAGTTTGTGTCCATCATGGGTGCATCAGGATCAGGCAAATCGACCCTGCTCAATATCCTCGGCATCCTCGACAACTATGATTCGGGCGAATATCTGCTCAACAACGTATTGATACGCGACCTCAGCGAGACCCGTGCCGCAGAATACCGCAACAAGATGATAGGCTTCATCTTCCAGTCGTTCAACCTCATCTCGTTCAAGACTGCCGTGGAGAATGTCGAACTGCCACTCTTCTATCAGGGCGTGGGCAGACGCAAGCGCCACCAGATGGCGATGGAATATCTCGACCGCCTCGGTTTGGCACCCTGGGCAGACCATTATCCCAACGAGATGTCGGGCGGACAGAAGCAACGTGTGGCTATTGCCCGTGCCCTCATTACCAAACCGCAGATCATCCTTGCCGACGAACCGACGGGTGCGCTCGACTCTAAAACGAGTGTCGAGGTGATGGATCTGCTCAAGGAGCTCCATCAGAAGGATGGCATGACCATCGTCGTGGTGACCCATGAGAGTGGTGTTGCCAACGAGACCGATAAGGTCATCCATATCAAAGACGGACTGATAGGAAGTATAGAAAACAATTTCGACCACCACCTCGTGTCGAAAGACTATGTGAAATAATACATTATGCGAGAACTCATCAAAGAAATATGGAGCACGTCGAAGCGCAACAAACTGCGCACCTCGCTCACCGGTTTTGCCGTGGCATGGGGCATCTTCATGCTCATCTTCCTGTTGGGCGCAGGCAACGGACTCATCAATGCACAGTTGCAACAGTCTGACAGACGACTCTCCACCTCGATGCAGGTGTATGGAGGCTATACCTCTAAAGCCTATCGCGGACTGAAAGAAGGTCGTAACATACAGTTGCGCACCCAAGACCTCGACATTACCAATCGTGCTTTCTCCGACAATACCCAGGAGGTGGGTGCCCTGTTGTCGAAGTATGGGGTCAATATCACCTATGGCGACAACTACCTCTCTGCCCAAGACCTGTCGGGTGTGTATCCCAGCGACCAACGTATCAATAAGGTGGAACTGCTGGCAGGCCGCTTCATCAACGATATTGATATGAAGGAGCGCCGCAAGGTCATCGTGCTCTGCGAAGCACAAGCCAAAGAGTTGACCAAAGACCCTCGTGCCTTGATAGGCAGGCAGGTCAACGTCGGCAACATCTCGTTTCAAGTGGTGGGCATCACCAAGGACGACAAGCAGAGCAGAAACCAGAGCGCCTGCATACCCTACCACACCCTCAATGCCATCTATATGGGCAATGCCGGCTGGGTAGGCGTCATCCAGTTTGAAATCAAGAACCTGGTCACCGAAGATCAGAACGACGCTTTTGAGAAGCGCTACCGCGCCACCATTAACACCCAGCACGATGCCGACCCTGCCGACGAGTCAGCCATCTACATCTGGAATCGCTATATGGATAATATCCAGATGGCAAAAGGCATCCGTATGATACGCGTCGCCCTGTGGGTGATAGGCATCTTCACGCTGTTGAGCGGCATAGTGGGTGTGTCCAATATCATGCTCATCACCGTCAAGGAGCGCACACGTGAGTTTGGCATCCGCAAAGCCATTGGCGCCAAACCCTGGTCCATCCTCAAACTCATCATCACTGAGAGCGTCGTCATCACCTCCTTCTTCGGCTATATAGGTATGGTGCTTGGCGTAGCCGCCAACGAGTATATGGATGCTACCATCGGCCACGAGGTGATAGACACCGGACTCTTTCAAGCCACCATGTTTGTAGATCCCACCGTAGGTCTCGACGTCTGCTTCCAAGCCACCATGCTCATCGTACTGGCAGGAACCGTTGCCGGACTCATCCCTGCCGTCAAGGCAGCCCGCGTGCGACCGATAGAAGCCTTGCGGGCAGACTGACCTGATGTATCATTCAGATAAAACATATTCATTCCTATGAAATTTGATATAGATTCCTATCGCGAGATACTCGACACCATCACCCGCAACAAGAGCCGCAGCTTCCTCACAGGCTTCGGTGTGTTCTGGGGTGTGTTCATGCTCATCGTCCTTATAGGCGGCGGACAGGGACTGAAGGAGATGTTGCAGTCTAACTTCGCAGGCTTTGCCACCAATACCGCCATGATATGGACGCAGAACACCACCAAGCCCTACAAGGGATTCCGCAAGGGCCGCTATGTGTCTATGGTGGAGAATGACATGACGCGCTTGCGCCAGCAGGTGCCCGAACTCGACATCATCACGCCCTATATGTTTGGCGGCAACAAGAAAACCGTGGTGGGGGAGTACTCCTTCGATGCCACCGTCGCCGGTGTGGACCACGACTATGCCAGGGTGGCACCGCCCGTGATGTACTACGGGCGCTACATCAACGAGATGGACGTCAGACAGGCACGCAAGGTGTGTGTCATCGGCAAGGAGGTGTATAAGAAACTCTTCCCCGGTGGTGGCGACCCCTGTGGCAGGCGCATCCGTGTCGATGCCGCCTACTATACCGTGGTGGGTGTTGACTACAAGGTCAACGGCATCAATATCAGCGGACGCCCCGACCAACTCGTCACCATCCCCTACACCCTCTTCCGTAAGACCTACAACACCGGTGACCAGATCCACAGTCTGGCGGTGACGGGCAAACCTGGAGTGGTGATGAGCACGCTGACCGACCGCATCCGCACCGTCATAGCACGTGCCCACATGATCGACCCGACCGATGAGAAAGCCATCACCACCTTCAATACCGAGGTGCTCTTCGCCATGCTCGACAATCTCTTCAACGGTGTCAACTTCCTGATATGGCTCGTGGGCATAGGCACGCTGCTGGCAGGTGCTATCGGTGTGTCCAACATCATGATGGTGACGGTCAGGGAGCGCACCACAGAGATTGGCATCCGCCGTGCCATCGGCGCCACACCGAAGATGATTCTCTCGCAGATCATGTCGGAGAGCATCGTCTTGACTGCCGTGGCGGGCATGAGTGGCATCCTCTTCGGCGTGGGTGTGCTTCAACTCATCGAACTGGCAAGCACCGAAGACGGTATCCTTGCCGCCCATTTCCAAGTGGGCTTCTGGACGGCTATCATCGCCACCCTGCTGCTCAGTCTGCTGGGCGGACTGGCAGGACTCGCTCCCGCATGGCGTGCCATGAGCATCAAACCCGTTGATGCCATGCGCGACGAATAAGCACAGCTAACCATACAAGAAAACAAAAACATATAAATGATATGAAGAAATACTCAAAACTCATCATCGCAGCTATTGTTGCCTTGGTATTCATCGGAACCTTCGTGTTCCTCTATCAGAAATCGCTGCCCAAGGAGGTGCAGTATAGTGAATATACTCCGAAGGTGGAGGATATCCTCAAAACGACCGTCATCACGGGCAAGATAGAACCGCGCAACGAGGTGAACATCAAACCGCAGATCAGCGGCATCATCACCGAGATATGCAAGGAGGCTGGCGACTATGTGCAGGCTGGCGAAGTCATTGCCAAGGTGAAGGTCATCCCCGACATGGGACAGCTCAGTTCGGCGGAGAGCCGGGTGCGCCTGGCTACCCTCAATATGCGACAGGCTGAGGTCGATTACAATCGCGAGAAGAATCTCTACGACCAGAAACTTGTCTCGGCTGACGAATACGACAAGGTGCGACAGCAGATGAAGCAGGCCGCCGAAGAGGCGAAGGCTGCACAGGATGCCCTTGAGGTGGTGCGCGACGGTGTGTCGAAGTCTAATGCCAACGCTTCATCCACCCTCATCCGATCTACCATCAGCGGTGTCATCCTCGACATCCCCGTCAAGGTGGGCAACTCCGTCATCCTCAGCAACACCTTCAACGACGGTACCACCATTGCATCGGTGGCAAACATGAACGACCTCATCTTCCGTGGCAATATCGACGAGACCGAGGTGGGACGCCTCGTGGCGGGCATGCCCATGAAGATCACCATCGGTGCCATGCAAGACCTGAAGTTTGACGCCAGTCTGGAATATATCTCTCCGAAAGCTATAGAAAACAACGGTGCCAACCAGTTTGAGGTGAAGGCTGCCGTCCATGCTGTTGAGGGCGGCAAGGTGCGGTCGGGCTATAGTGCCAATGCCGAGATTGTCCTGGCAAAGGCGTCAAAGGTCATCGCCGTACCGGAGAGTGCCATCGAGTTCAGTGGCGACTCTACCTTCGTCTATCTCGTCCGCGGTACTGCCGACAAGAAGACCTATACCCGACAGGCTGTGGTCACCGGACTGAGCGACGGCGTGAATATCGAGATTAAGAAGGGACTCTCCCTCAAAGACAGGGTGCGCGGTCCGCAGATCATTGCCGATGATAACAAGGAGGAATAAGCGTATGAAACACCAGATCATTTCTCGCACAGCTCTCATGGCAGCAGCCCTGCTGACTGCTGCCGCCATGCCGGCGCAGACTCCGTCACAGCGCCAGTGGACGCTCCGCGAATGTGCCGACTATGCCGTGGCACACAATATCAGCATCCGTCAGCAGCGCAACCAGTGCAGCCAACAGGCGGTACAGCTCCATACGGCGAAGCACCGCCGCTTGCCCGATCTCTATGCGTCGGCAAGCGAATCGTTCTCCTTCGGTCGCGGACTGACCATGGAGAATACCTATGCCGACCGCAATACCAGCAGCACCTCGCTGGCGCTCTCCGCCTCCGTGCCGCTGTTTACGGGGTTTGAAATCCCCAACACCGTCAAACTCCGACAACTCAACCTCGAAGCTGCCACACAGGATTTGGAGAAAGCCCGAAACGATATCCGCATGCAGGTGGCTCAGGCATACGTGCAGATCCTCTACAACATGGAGATTGCCGATGTGGCTCAACGCCAGGTGACTATCGACTCCATGCAGGTGGCGCGCCTCCAGTCGTTTGTCGATCACGGCAAGGCGAGCATCGCACAGCTCTCCCAACAGCAGGCCACCCTCGGACAGGCGCTTTCCACGGCTACCCAGGCAGCTGGCAACGTCCGACTGGCGCTGCTCGACCTCTCCCAACTGCTCGAACTCCCTTCGCCTGACGGTTTCCAGATTGTGCGCCCGGCGACAACGGCGATTGCTGCCATTCCCGCCAGTCCCGAAGTGGTGTTTGCCGAGGCTGTTGCTCTCAAGCCGGAGGTTCAGGCAGAACAGCTGCGGCTCCATGCCTCCGACCGCAGCATCCGCATTGCGCAGGCAGGCTATTACCCCACGCTGTCGCTCAACGGCGGACTGCAGACCAATTACTACAAGACGAGCGGATTGGCTGCCGACGGGTTTGGCAAACAGTTGAAAAACAATTTCGCTCAGTATATCGGAATCAGTCTCAGCATCCCCATCTTCAACCGCTTCACCACGCGCAACAGCGTGAGGATGGCACGTCTCGACCGCGACAACCAAGCCCTCCAACTCGACCTCGTGAAGAAGCGCCTCTATAAGGAGATCCAACAGGTGTATTACAATGCCGTGGCAGCACAGGCCAAATACGAGAGTAGCCTGCTGGCGTGCCAGTCGGGCAGCGAGGCTTTCACCCTTACCCGGGCGAAATACGAGAACGGCAAAGCCACCGTCACCGAGTTCAACGAGGCCAAGAGCCAGCTCCTCAAGGCAGAGAGCGACCTGGTGCAGGCGCGCTACGAGTACCTCTACCAGACAGCCCTCCTCGATTTCTACCGTGGCAAGCCCCTGCAGTTTTGAGGGTGCATCAGCCCCTCCGTCATCAACCCCTTTTTATTATCTATTATGGAATACATGTCACAAGAAGGCTTCGACAAGATAGCCAACGAACTCCACAACCTTGAAACCACAGAACTCTCCCGTGTGCGCGACGCCATTGCAGAAGCGCGCGACAAGGGAGACCTCAGCGAGAACTTCGAGTACCATGCCGCCAAGCGCGAGCAAGGGCGCCTGTTGGGGCGCATTCGTTTCCTGCAGCGCGTGCTGGAGAATGCACGCGTCATCGACCCTGCCCTGCTCAAGACCGACAGCGTAGGACTGTTGAGCCGTGTTGCCATCACCAATATCGGCAACAACCGCTCCATGACCTATACCGTAGTGAGCCCCCACGAGGCCAATATGGCAGAGGGCAAAATCTCTATCAAATCGCCCATCGCACAGGCGCTCCTCAACCATCGGGCTGGCGATGAGGTCACGGTGCGCGTGCCTGCCGGCACAGTGCGCCTCCGCATTGACAGTGTCGAGTTAGGGTAGGGTGCGCGTGTCGTAAAAAAAAACAAAAGCAGGGGCGCATCGCGCGTCCCTGCTTTTCGAGTATGTGTAAGGTCAATAATTGTCAAGAAATATAGCAATTCACTGAGAAATCTCAAACTAACTGTGCTTGCCCAGCCGTTGGTCTATCACGCAATCCACTCCGATAAGACTGCCGGAGAATATCAGACACTGTGCCACAAACCACAATACCGACTCGCTGATCTCGCCCGTAGGCGGAGTGAAGAATCCCATGAAGGCAAACACGATGGCTGTGATGATGCAGAGCAATGATGCCGTCTGCTTATAACGGATACTCTTCATGATAAGAATCTGCGGTTAAGCAGTGCCCCTCTCGCCTCAGGGGAGCGAGGCACTGCGGTTAGGTTCAGCCCTCCAGTCCGCCACCGCCACTTGGGTTACCGCCAGTTGACGAGCTACCGCTGCCACCGTTTGAACCCGGGTTGCTGTCGGTCACCTTTCCAGGGATGGGCAGGAGTCCCTCCTTGTTGGCCTCCTTGATACCCATGCACTCGTAGGCGTAGCGGTCTGCGCGAGTCGTTGAGGAGTTGTTAAACTTACCGCCGAGCTTCTTGCCGCTGAAGGGGAGGAAGCGGAGGTTCACACCGGCAATCTGTGCCACATCAAACTTGGATGGGTCATCGACCGCCTTCTTGCCGTCGTTGCGGATGGAGTTGTAGAACGTTCCGAGTTCGCCCAGCTTCACCTTGTAGCCCTGCGCCAGCAGTTCGTTGATGCAGTCAACCATTTTGGTCATCACTCCGACCACCACGTCGCGGGTATAGACTGATCCGTGGTCTGAGATGTGGGCTGCCAGCTCGTCAAGGTTCACGGTGCCCTGCGAAACGGGTTTTGCGTAATACTTGGCGTAGGCAGTACTCTTGGTGTTCATGCACTTCTGCAGGCAGTAGCGAATAGTAGTTAGTGTACTCATAATAGAAACGAATTTAGTTAAACAGAAGAAAATTATCGCCTGCAAAGGTACGGGTATGCTTTGGCGAAATGTCAGTTAATGTCACTTATTGTCACTTATGCCGTGTTAAAAGAACTTAAAGTCGGGCGCTGCGCCTCGCTTCTTTTGCCCCATTGCGGCAAAGGCAGTAACTTTGCGTAAAAATAAAATCATCTGATTATCATGCCTACACTACGTCCTTACACCTCCATGAGCCGCACCCGTCTGGCACAGCTCTACTGCCCCGACGTCACCCCTCGCCATGCCTGGCGCACGCTGAAAGCATGGATGGATCGCTGCCGTCCGCTCCTCGCCCGCCTCCGCTCGCTCGGCTACGACGGCCGTCAGCGCATCCTCTCGCCTGCCATGGTAGCCGCCATTGCGGAGTATCTCGGAGAGCCTTAAACCAACGAACGTCAATCGACGAAGGCGATTGGCGTTTTCTCCTTCGACGATTGGCGTTATCGCCACCGCCGAACGGCATACCTCGCGCGCGCCCCTGTTTACTGCCGATTCGGGCAGTTGCCCGAAAACGGTTACGATTTGAAACCCTTGTTGCATGTGGATAGAAACTTTAACAGAAGTGTTAATGTCATTTAACGTTTTTTTGTTAACGCAAAGGTTCGTACCTTTGCAGCCGAAGTTCAGCCTCACGGATACAGCGGTATTCGGTCAAGTTACATACGGTGTAATCCTTTCCTCCGCCCCGATTTTAGGAAGACATCTGAGGTGTGCCACAAGGGAACAATTTTGTATTGTTTTTTTGTATAATATTTTCAACAATAAACACTCAAGCGCAGCAACCCCGAATGAATTTCGTAGTTTGCTGCGCTTGATGGTATGTGACAGTGCCCGACGGTGGGCGATTATTTCTTTTGGCGGTTGGCGCGCTGCTCACGGTATTTTGCCTTCTGGCGCGCTGAACCGCTGCCATGGGCGCCGGTGATATACTTCTTCTTCTTAGCCTTGGTCTTTACTTTGCCGTCGTCGGCTTTCGGACTGCCGCCCTTTTTGAAGCTGATGCCTCGCTCAAGGATCTGAGAGAAATCGTCGTCGTTCATGTTCATAGGGCAATGGGCTGTTTAGTGGTGGAACAGGCGAACGCCAGTGAACGCCATGGCAATGGAGTATTTGTCGCAGGTCATGATGACATGGTCGTCGCGAACGGAACCGCCAGCCTGGGCGATATACTCTACGCCGCTCTTGTGGGCGCGCTCGATATTGTCGCCGAAGGGGAAGAAGGCGTCGGAACCTAACGCCACGCGGGTGTTCTGAGCAATCCAGGCTTTCTTCTCTTCAAGAGTCAGCACTTCGGGCTGACGGGTGAAGAACTGCTGCCAGGCGCCGTCGCGCAATACGTCGTCGTGCTCGTCTTCTGAGAGATAGACGTCGATGGTGTTGTCGCGGTCGGCACGGCGGATGCCCTCCTTGAAGGGGAGCGCCATGACTTTGGGATGCTGGCGCAGCCACCAGATGTCAGCCTTGTTGCCAGCCAGACGGGTGCAGTGGATGCGGCTCTGCTGACCGGCTCCGATGCCGATGGCCTGTCCGTCTTTCACGTAGCATACGGAGTTGCTCTGGGTGTATTTCAGCGTGATGAGGGCGATGATGAGGTCGCGCTTGGCTTCGGCAGTGAAGGTCTTGTTTTGCGTGGGGATGTTTTCAAAGAGTGCGGGGTCGTCGAGCTTGATCTCGTTGCGGCCCTGCTCGAAGGTGATGCCAAACACCTGTTTGCGCTCGATGGGTTCGGGCACGTAGCTGGGGTCTATCTTGATGACATTATAGGTGCCCTTGCGCTTGGCCTTGAGAATCTCGATGGCTTCGGGGGTGAAGTCGGGGGCGATGACACCGTCGCTGACTTCGCGCTTCAGCAGGGTGGCGGTGACAGCGTCGCAGGTGTCGGACAGCGCCACGAAGTCGCCATAGGACGACATGCGGTCGGCACCGCGGGCACGGGCATAGGCGCAAGCCACGGGCGACTCGTCGAGTCCGGCAATGTCGTCAACGAAATAGATCTTTTTGAGCGTGTCGCTCAGAGGGAGACCTACTGCAGCGCCAGCAGGAGATACGTGCTTGAAGGAAGCGGCTGCCGGCAGACCGGTGGCTGCCTTGAGTTCTCTGACAAGTTGCCAGGCGTTGAAGGCATCCAGAAAATTGATGTAGCCAGGGCGGCCGTTGATAACCTCAATAGGGAGTTCGCCCTCGGTCATGAAGATGCGCGAAGGCTTTTGGTTCGGATTACATCCGTACTTGAGTTGTAGTTCTTTCATTGTTGTGTAGTGTGTATATTCCTTGTTTCCGGCCACAAAGTTACTAAAAATGTGGCAGAAAGTTGCATCTTACGGCGTCTTTTAGCGTGGGAGGTCTGCTTACTTGTTTTCGAGCAAGATGGCTTTGGCCTCGGCATTATTCATGCCCGGCATGGTTTCGCCTACATGGGCGCCGATATAGGTGGGGTCGCAAACGGTGAATTTCTCGCCCTGGAGCATGATGCAATCGCCCTTGACATCATCGGTGAACTGTACTGCCATGGCTAAATGGCCGGGGTAGTGGATGAGGACGCAGCGCAAGCCGAGCAGATCGCGCACCATGCGCGAGAGCAGGATGGAACGGTCTTCGCAGTCGCAGTAGGGGTAGTAGAGGGTTTCTTCGGGGAAGAAGGCGCGGTCGCAGCCCCACACCTTGTCGTCGTACTCATAGACGAAGGCAGTCTGGACGAAGTTTAACAGGCGCTCCATGGCTTCGAGTTGGCTGAGTCCTGCTATCTTTTCTTTCATCGCCGCCATGAAGGTCTGGCTGATGGCTTTGGGCATCGGCATGTTGGCATACATCGCCCAGAGGGTCTGCTGATTCTCGTTGATCATCGACGGGGGATAGCTGGCGTAGAAGGAGAGCGCTTTCTTGTTGACGGTGGCTTCGACGAGTACCTTGGGGAAGGCTGCCGATTTCAGGCTTCGTGGCGCCGAGGCTTCGTAGTCGAAGCGCTGTTCTTGGGGCAGGAGCATGGAGAGGGGTTGCTCCTGTGGGAAGGGAACTTCGCAGATGTAGAGTTTCTCAGCGTTGCCGCCGTAGGGATAGTAGTAGCAGTCTCCGATGGTATAATAGGACCGGTTGAAGAGCACGTGTTTGCTGCCGAAGAGCATGAAGAGGCGGTTGTCGGCAATGCCCATGCGCATCTTGTAGCCACTCTGACAGTAGAGATACGCCATGAGCAGGGTGGCTTCGTTGCTCTTGCCCAGACAGGCCTGTGAGGCGCTGTCGAGCAGGTGGAGGTATGCCCAGTCGCTGAACTGATGGTCGCGACGGAGTTGGAGACAGTCGTGGAGCGTGTTGTTGTAGGCTGGCGTGGCGAGCCTGACCCACAGGTCGGCAATGGCATCCTTGTTGACAGCAGGCAGGCGGAAGCGCTCCTCGTCGCCGAAGCGGATGCGGCACTGGGTGCCGAAGACGGTGAAATCGACATACTGTGTCGCGTCGCCCTTGGGTTGCTCTTCGATGGGTTCGATGGGTTCGGGCTGCGGTTCTGCCTTAGGGATGGTGACCACCACGGGCTTGATGGGCAGCACGCGGTCTTCCCGGGGTCGCGGCTGCGGCTTATCCTCCTGTGGCTTGATGACGGGCGGCACGTCTTTCTCCTTGGGTTGCGGGATGGGTGCATCGGCATCAAACTGCTTCCAGGCTTCGCGCAGGAAATTGGCATAAGCCTCGTTGATCTGGTTGCGGAAGTTTTCAAAGTCCTGTTGCATCGACTGGTTGAAATCGTCGAAGTTGGCGTTGAGGTCGCCCATGAAATCATCGAACGACTCATCGGCATCGTTCTCCTGCGTACTTTCAGCCTCCTTGACTTTCTGCTCGCGCGTCACGGTGGCAGGGTCGCTCGACCGCTTCTGGGCTATCTGCTGCTTGCCCTGTGCCTTCTTCTTCAGAAAGTTGATATACTGCTGGGTGAGCTGGATGGTGGATTTCTTGCCGTTGGAGGTGCTCTTCTGAGCATTTTGCGCCGTGGCGGCAAGGGTGATCAGGGCAAGTGCAACCAGTAGGGTGGTGATTCTTTGAGTCATCATATCGCATTATTTTGAGTTGTATGCCTCAATACTTTCTTTGATGATGCCCTCGGCCAATACCAGGAAGGCTATGGCGGAGAATGCCCATCCGAAGTTGAGACTGAAATTGTATTTGCAGAAAAGGATGAAGCCGAGCCATACCCATACTGCCATCCAGAGGAACATGAGATAGCTGCGGAAGAAGGTGGCAGAGAGCAGGAAGCGCCAGAAGCGATTGCCGATGCGGCTGACACGATTCTTATAGAAGGAGAATATCGTCTCGGTGAAGAAGACGAGGAGGAAGGCTATGATCCACTGCTGCCATCCGCTGGCACTCTTCACTTCTGTTTGGTTGATGAGGGTGTCGATGGCATAACCCAACAGTTCCACTCCGGCAATCTTGCCGAGGGGAGTGTAGTGCATGTCGTACTCGTCTTTCATGGCGCCGAAGAGCACCACCTTGCCGCGGATCAAATCGCCGCTCTTGCTCACATCTTCGGGATTGATCACGCGATAGTGGCGGGGCGAGAAATTGATGTTCAGGTCTTTGTCGAGGGGCTTGTAGATTTCTTTTCCCTGATAGGTGTTGACCACCTTGGTGATGAACGAGGGCTGGAGCTTGCCCTGATAGCGGCGCCCAAGACTGAGTTGGCGCTTCAGTCCTCCGTAGAGGTTGCGCTGCATATTGGTGAAGCCCTCCATGACGGGAACGGCTTCGGCAAAGAAGGAGTGGACCGATTCGGCATAACCGATGCTGTCGTTCTGATAGTCGAGCAGTTTGTAGGAATAGACGATGTTGTCGTATTTGGCAGCTGTCTCAAAGATCATGGCATCGCCCAAAGTGTCTTCCTTCAGTCCTTCAAACACCACATCGACGCCTACCACGCGGGGTTTCTGCTTGCCGATGGCATCGAGTGTGGCTGCTATCTCACGGCGGCTGTAAAGGTCGGACATATCGACAATGACAATGTCGGGACTGTCTTCGAGGATGTCACCATCCTGGAGGATGTGGTAATAGACGTCGGTCATCTCGAAGTCGGTTACCACCTGGGCTATGGGATTGAATACCGTAAGGTTGAACGCAAAGAGGGCGAACAGACCTGCAACGGCAAAGGACAGAATGGTGACGATGAGGTTGCGTATCATAAAGCGTGGTGTCAGTTTTGAGTTGTAGTATTTGCAAAATTAAACATTATATTTCAGATGCACAACCCTTGTTGACCATTTTTTTGTTGATGTAAAGATGTTAACGGCTGATTTTTACGGAATGAACGATATTCTTTACCGAATGACACATTTTGGGGGATGTTTCGTTTGGTCGTCAGAAACATTTCTTGTAATTTTGCAGCCGTTATGGAGAAAAAGAGACATGCGCTTCGAAAACTGCTGGAGGCAGTGGAGAAGGAGTTGGTGAAGAAGCCCAACCGTAAGACGCTTGACCGACTGGCGCTCCTGGCAGGATTCCAGGACTGGCAGTCGTTTCAAGATGCACTTCATGGGGATGATGATGGGACTTCCAACTA
Organism: Prevotella sp. P5-126; assembly: GCF_002251185.1. Taxonomy (NCBI): domain Bacteria; kingdom Pseudomonadati; phylum Bacteroidota; class Bacteroidia; order Bacteroidales; family Prevotellaceae; genus Prevotella; species Prevotella sp. P5-126. Next base: position 39,228 of record NZ_NPIZ01000070.1, on the reverse strand, counting down.
TGAGGACTAAAAAAGAGAGAGACACCGTTGCCTGATGGCAGGATGTCTCTCTCCTTATCTTTCTTTTGTCGCAAAGTCTTATTTTGCGATAGCGGTACGCTTCTCCTTGATGCGTGCTGCCTTACCAGTGAGCTTGCGCAGATAGTAAAGCTTAGCGCGGCGAACCTTACCAACCTTGTTCACTTCAATGCTGTCGATATTGGGCGACTCGATAGGGAAGATACGCTCTACACCTACAGTGCCAGACATCTTGCGAACAGTGAAACGCTTTTTGTCACCATGACCGTTGATCTTGATTACAACACCACGGTAGAGCTGGATGCGCTCCTTTGAACCCTCGATAATTTTGTAAGCGACAGTGATCGTGTCACCAGCCTTGAACTCTGGAAACTTCTTGCCGGTTGCAAATGCTTCTTCAGCAACTTTAATTAAATCCATTTTGTTTTTTAAATTAAATTTGTTGTATCGTTCCTACGCAACATAACAGGCAACTCGTTACTTCCTGCCAGCGATTACGTGGAAAGCGACTGCAAAGTTACGGCTTTTTCACGACACTTGCAATTTTTAGTTCTTCTTTTTTGCTAATTATCCGATTTTTCGTACTTTTGCAGGAAAGACAGATTCGTTATGAAGAAAATTTTAATTACTTTTGCAGCTGCCACAATCATGGTGTCTGCATGCCATACTGGCTATCAGGTGGCATCGGTAGAAAGACAGCGTATCTTAGTGGATGCTCGCTATGATGTGCATCCTGACAAAAAAGCTGTGGGGTTTCTGGCTCCCTATAAACAGACGGTGGATAGCGTGATGGGACCTGTCGTGGGACGTTCTTCCCACTATATGACGGCGCAGCGTCCAGAGGGTGACCTCTCTAATCTGCTGGCTGACATCCTGGTGTGGGCAGGCGAGAGCTATGGTGAGCAACCTGTATTTGCCGTATATAATATGGGTGGTGTGAGAGCTGCGTTGCCTAAAGGGGAAGTGACTTACGGTGATGTCCTCGATGTGGCACCCTTTGAAAACAAAATTGCGTTTGCCACGTTGTCGGGCGCTGATGTGTTGCAACTCTTCAGAGAGATTGCCCGAGTGGGCGGTGAGGGATTGAGCCATTCTGTGCGGTTGGTTATCAGCAGAAAGGGCGAACTGCTCGATGCCACCATCAATGGCGAACCCATAGATCTGGCTAAGGACTATCGCATCACCACTATCGACTACCTCCTCGGCGGTACGGATAATATGACGGCGTTTAAGAAGTGTCGCAATATCAATTCGCCACAGAATGCGGAAAACAATTCGCGGTTTGTGATTATGAACTATTTCCGCGAACAGACACGACTCGGACGTGAAGTGGATGCTAAGATTGAAGGCCGTGTGACGGTAAAAGACTAACCCGTAAAAAAGATGAATATCATGGATAAGAAAGATATGCTATATAATAAGGTGATGATGCTGGTGGCTGTGATGCTTCCTGTCTGCCTGTGCTTTGCTGTGCCCACAGAGACAATGGCAAAGAAACCTAAGAAACTTGTCATTCTGCATACCAACGATACCCATTCCACCATTCTGCCCGTCAGCGAGCACTTGCCCGATACGATGAAGGCGGGACGTGGCGGCTTTGTGAGACGTGTGGTTATGATCAAAGAAGAGCGTAAGCGCAATCCAGACCTCCTCTATTTCGATAGTGGAGACTTCTGTCAGGGGTCGGCATACTATACCATGTTTAAGGGGGATGTGGAAATCGGTCTGATGAATCTCATGGGACTGGATGCCGTTACGATAGGCAACCATGAGTTTGATTTCGGACTGGAGAATATGGCACGACTGTTTCGTATGGCGAACTTCCCTATCGTGTGTGCCAATTACGACTTCACCGGTACGGTTTGTGAAGATGTGGTGAAACCCTATGTCGTTCTTCATCGCAACGGACTGAAAATTGGGGTGTTCGGACTGTCACCGAAGATGAAGGGGCTTGTGGCTGACAAAAACTGTGAAGGGGTGAAATATCTCGACCCTATAGCAACAGCACGCAAAACAGCTGAGGTGCTGAAGAAGAAAGAAAAGTGTGATGTGGTGATTTGCGTGTCACACATGGGATGGGCTGACGGAAAGGAATATGATGCCAACGTGATACAAGGGTCACGCTATATAGACCTCGTACTGGGGGGACACACCCATACCTATATGAAACATTTGGAATATGTCAAGGACCTTGACGGACATGACGTGCCTGTAGATCAGAATGGTAAACATGCCATCTACGTGGGACGCATTGTGATGAATCTGAAGTAATCGGGCTGGCAGAGATATTGACCCGGTGACGACGGATTCTATTCAAAATAGAAGGTGAGCACCACCATCTTTGTCTGCGCGCTGCTGACACTGCCGGCGAAAGCCTGCTTGTTGGCATCGCGCAGACGGTCTTTATGCCCTCGGTCAAGACTATTGCCCAAACCATAACAGAACTTGAGTTCGGGAATCCACTTGAAGTAGGGTAAGTAGAAATCACAGCCCAAGCCCACTTCGATCATGGTGGTGAAGCGCTTCAAACGGATATAGTCGCTCGAAGGACTCGTCAGATTCACCATCGGACTGATGCCGGCGGTAAGGTAGGGACGATAGTTGTTCCAACGCTGGGCACTGAACTTGAGGCTTACAGGCACTGCCAGATACGTGTTTTTCAAGTCTTGCGTATATGGGTGGGGATGCCCTTCTGCATCGGTATCCTTCAGATCATGGAATGTGATGTGGTTGGAACCGAAGTGGAGGGCAGGAGATAAACGGAGCGACAAATGCTCGTGTAAGCGCCAATCGGCAAGTACACCGACGGTGAAACCGGTATTCCATCGGTCAGCATCAGTCACGATGAGACGCTCGTGGGGTGTTCCGTCCTCGCTCATGATGGTTTGAAGCCCCACGTTATCCATCTCGATGTCTTGCAGGTGGGTGCCTACCAGTATGCCGAAATGCAATGGGCGCTGATCGATATAGGGTTTGTTCTGCACTCTACGCTGCTGGGCTAATCCTGTAAGCGTTGTGGTCAGAAATATCGTCAGTAGTATCGTGATTCTTGTCTTCATATTCACAATAACGCTCATTATTAGTGATTTATTGTATTCTCCATGTTTTTTCTTTCCCTATCGCCATGTCGTGATCATTTGTTTTGGGCTTTCTACAATACAAAAAAAACTAAAAAACAATCATCAAAATTAGGTAGTTTCGAAAATAATATATACCTTTGCATCATCAACATTTAGTATTTACATTTAACTAAACAAATATTAAGATTATGGCATACGTAATTGGTGATGACTGTATCGCATGCGGTACATGTATCGATGAGTGTCCCGTAGGAGCTATCTCTGAGGGCGACAAGTATTCAATTGACCCAGATGCTTGCACCGAGTGTGGAACTTGCGCTGGTGTTTGTCCTTCAGAGGCTATCAGCCTGCCTGCATAAGACAATACAAGTCAATAAAGAAATAAGACCCTTCATTTTTTTTGAAGGGTTTTTTTATTTCATCACATTCAGAAAACTAACCTTTCAAAGACTATGAATATTGAAACGGTGAGAGACTATTGTCTGTCACTTCCGCTTGTCACAGAAGACTTCCCTTTTGATGACCAGACGCTTGCGTTTCGTATCATGGACAGAATATTTGCGTGCATGGATATGGAACGTCCTGAGTGGGTAACTATGAAATGTAATCCAGACCGTGCACTTGAACTACGAGAAGAATACGTTGAGATTGAAGGGGCATGGCATTGGAACAAAAAATACTGGAACCAAGTCAATCTCTATGGCCACCTTGACGATGAGTTGATACGGTCGCTCATACGACATAGTTATCGTGAAGTGGTGAGAAAACTCAAAAAGGCTGAACGGCTTGAACACCCCGAAATTACAGACGTTTGTTGAGGTGCTTTCGTCCCTTTTATACCAAATAAAACAGATTATTCGCCTACGACTCTATCCTAAACCGGCCGTTTATTACATGCATGACAGTATTATATGTCCAATGACCGATTTGCGTTTATAAAAGTCCAACAATCCCTCTATCTTTGCTCGACAGTAGCTTTCGTGTTAGACCATGGCAGACTCTTACAGCCAAGTCAGTCGTTTCCATAACTCTTCTAAAGGTCCTCGGCTATGATGCCTGAACCAATATTGACAGAATAAATATTGAACGATGACCATAACGATGCCGATAAGTGCTGCATAAGTGGTTCCTACTTTGTGGTAGTATCCAAATCCATAACCACAGAAAATAATGGTACCTATAATGGATTGCAGCAAATAGTTGGTCAGGCTCATGCGACCAAACAGACAGAGATGATGCATTACGCGTTGAAATCTTGGATATGCATACCAGAGGGTGACTATGGTAGAGACGATGCTTGACAGGATAACGAGATTGTAGATAGGAGATAGCCATTTTTCCAATGAACCAAACGGTGTCAGACTCATCAACACAGTAATCCCAACGGAAACAATCAGCACCTGATACCAATAATACAGGTGTTGACCTTCGTTGTAGAACAACCGATGTCTGCCCAACTGCATGCCGAGGATGAATAGGCAGAGTATTTGTGTCAACCGGCCTGTATAGACGAAAAAGAATACGTCGGTAGGGAAACCCAACTTCAAATTGATGAGCGTATTGTGCCAAAAACTGCCATATTGGTGTACTTCACTCATTGTCCCAAACATCTCCCAAAGGTGAGTAGGGTCTATTTCATATCCTGACAATAGGCACATGAGTTCTATCGGTTGAAGCGCTAGGAAGATAATGATAGTCCATACCCAGCGCGATGATAGATGGCTGATGGGGATGAGTAATAAGCCAATGAGTGCATAAATGATGAGAATGTCACCATCATAGAAGGCTACATTGACGATGCCAAAACAGAGTAGGAGGGACATACGCCACGAGAAACGCCAGTCGAACGACTGATGCTTTTGTTGCTGGTTGTCGTTCATGATGAAGAAACTCAAACCGAAAAGCATGGCAAAGATACCATACATCTTACCAGATAGTAGCCATGCCAATGTGTCGGCAACCTGTTGGTCGATTGGCAATGTGTTTGAAATGGGCTGTGACGTGAAGATGTTGAAATGCTCCACAGCATGATAGATGATAATACCTGCCACGGCTATTCCGCGTAAGGCGTCAGCCACGTCAATACGGGTATTGGGTATTCCTTTTGTCTTGTACATAACGATGTGTATTGTTGATGGTGCAAAAGTAGGCATAAAAAGTGAATTGCACAATAGCTCGCTCGTCTTATTCCGTTAGATGAAAACTTTTTCAGATATACCGCATCTTAGTAATTGATGTTATCAAACTAATGATATTCATAATTTAAATTTTCTTGTGATACCCTATGCATAACGGCGTGCTATTTGCACTACGTCTTCTATCATAAATAGTTGGAATGTCTCGAAAAAAAGGAAGAACCATCTTGCGATTGGCCCTTCCTCCCAGTTTAGTCCTTGAAAAATTGGGGTTGCTTATTTAACACCAAGTACTTGTTTGGCAATATCGTTTTCTGGATCGATTTTCAACAGCTTGTGTGCAAATTCTGTTGCTTTTGCCTTATCGTCCTTAGCTACATAGTAGTAAGAGATCATATAGCGATATGCCTCGATCAGACGGGCATTGTCTGCCTTGTCTTTTGTCTCTTTAGGTGCAATCATCTCTTCCAACTTCTGATAGAAGGGAAGTGCGAGACCCAGCTTCTGGTCGGGGTCTTGATATGAGTTTACACGTGCACGCATGAACGTTGCATATTCGATGGCATTCTCATAGCGGTTCTGCAAGTCTTCATATGCTACATCAGCGTTCTTCAGTTCTTCTTTCTGAGCATCACCTTCCAAGGTTCCTGCTTTCTGGGTGTGAAGCTGACCGAGTTTTGCCAAATCGTTGGCTGTTGGTTTCTCTAAAGTTGCAATGTACTCCTTGTGGTATTTGATGGCGTTGTCGAAGTCATCTTTGTTGAGATATGCCTCGGTAATCTGTTCAATGATACCAGCACGCTTATCCTTGTTGTCCATGTCGGGCTGGGCAAGCGCCTTCTCGTACATCTCAATGGCTTTGTCACTCTGCTTAGCACCGTTGTAGGCATTGCCATAGTAAGTGTAGTCGAAGTAAGAGAACTTTGCTGAGTCTGACTGGTTGAAGAGGGCGTCTGCATATTTCAGAGCCTGATCATATTCCTTAAGGTCTGTACTGTTGAAGAATGCCAGACGGTTGAAAGCAGCGCTACGTGGCTTGCGGGTCAGACCATATTGAGCAATCTCAAGACTCTTCTGATTCTGCTGTTTGAAGAATGCAGACATGGCATAGTCGCTCAAGTCGCTATCCTCCATCTTCGTCATATCCGCCTTATTGTAGTATTCAAGAGCCTTCTCGAAATCGTTGGCGAGATAGTAGATACGACCTGCAATAGCATCAACAGCTACATCAGGACGCTGTGCGCGGAGCTCCTCAAGTACGCTGATTGCCTCAGAGGGACTGATCTTGCGATATACGTTGGCATACTTGAAATAAGCCTCAGGGTTCTTAGGATCAGCATAGCGAGCCTGTGTGTAGTAAGAGGCTGCTTCACCACCATTGTCACCCAATGCCTGAATATCACCCAGCATGATGAATGCCTCCGCATTCTTGTTCTTGCTGGCTGCGAGAGTGTAGTTAGCAAAAGTCCGAGCATTAGCTGTATCCTTGGCTGCATAGAATGCCTTGGCGAAAGCCAACAGGTTGGCAACGTTCTTTTTGTTCTTCTTATAGTAGTTCTTCATCTGCTTGTCGAAGTCGGCAGGTTTGCTACTAATCATCTGTTTTACTGCAGCTACGTCGGCTGCGGTGCCATCCTGGGCGTTGGCCTGTGTGCTGAATCCTATCATCAGCGCACCCATCATTAGGTATTTAATTGTCTTCATAATCTCTTTTTTTATTATGTTAGTTAGACATAAATTTGTTTCTTCTCGTTATTTCACTATCACACTACGTGTTGTCATGTTGCCATAAGCAGGCAGAATTGACGAGTGGTAGATGATAAGCTGACCCTTGGGCGATGCGATATAATTGCTGAAACCGAAAGGCAGACCGCGATAGGAATCATTCAGCAAGCAATATATGGTACGTATCAATGGATAGCTGTCATCATAGATGTAGTATTGATAGGGCTTGTAGCTATTTTCTGGGGTGGCTGTCTCCATACGGCTGACAGACATCACACGGATATTCTTCTTAAAGGTGACGTTGGTCGTGTCACGTTTGTCGTTCAACCAGTTTGAACCGATGATGCCAATGGCATTCTTGGTGCTTTCCACATAGTTGATGACTTCGGCAGATTTCTCTACAGCCTGAATATTAGGACTGTTGATGGGCTTGCCTCCCAATATGGAATCCTGACAATAGCGAACGGTGCTGGATTTCGGATGGTCGAATACCACTTCTATATCGCCTTGCTTCGAACCAGGATAGATATCACTCCACTTCTTGGCTTCACCACGGAGTATGCGGGCTATATCCTTGACGGTGATACAGGTGTCGGGATTGGATCTGTTGATGATTAGTGCCAAACCATCGTAAGCAATGGGAGCAGACTTCATCGACTTGTATCCTAAGTTTTTGAGTGTGTTAAACTCGTTTTTGGTGTATTGACGAGAGGTAATGGCGAGAAATATCTTTTCTTCCATCAGCATTTTTACGGCATCTTGCTCATTTGTATAGATGGCAGTAAGCTTGGCTTTAGGATGGTCGTTGTTGAACATCTCTACCTCTTCATCGATAATGGGTGCGAAACTATTATCAGAGGCGAAACTAATCGCCCCTGATGATATAGTATCTGCACGAAATTTTTTCGGCTTGCTGTCTTTGCAGGCAGCAAGTCCGAAAATAATTAGTGCTAATCCAACGAAAATGTTGAATGTGTTTCTTCTCATATTACTGAAGTCTGAAGGTTACAGGAAGGGTGTACTTTACACGTACAGCCGAACCATTCTGCTTACCAGGAATCCAGCGTGGCATGCTCTGCACAACGCGCTTGGCTTCCTTGTCGAGTGAAGAGTCAACTGACTTCACAACTTTCACGTCCGTGATAGAACCGTCGCGCTCAACGATGAACGATACGATTACACGACCCTGAATGCCGTTTTCCTCAGCTACTACTGGATACTTGATGCTCTTGTTCAGATACTCGAACAGGGCAGACTGACCACCAGGGTAAGAAGGCATCTGTTCAACAACGTCGAACACCTTGGCTACTTCTTCCTTTGGAGGCTCTGGCTGTGCGATAACCTCTTTAGCTTTCAGCACCTCACCGGCAGCATCGTCATTACCTTTCACGTCGAAAGAACCGATAGCAGTCTTAGTCTTGTTGAGGTCATCCTGTGACTTCAACTCTTCATCAGGCTTTACTTCGGAGTCCTTCTTGATGACTGGAGGAACGAATTTTACCGAACTCTTTACTTTTTCAACAGGTTTGGCTTCCTCGATCTTCACAGGTGCTTTCTTCTCAACTTTTACCTCTTTCTTGGCAATCTGTGAGAGCTCGACATCTGCTGAAATCTCTTCCTTGCTGTTTGCTTCAATGATGGCGTTGACACCTACGATAAGACCGATGGCAGCAGCCAGGATCACCATGATGATAATTGAATACACGTTACGTGATCCTGTGTTCTTGCGCAGCTTGTAAGCACCGTATTCCTTGTTTCTTCCTTCGAAGACAAGGTCAACCCATCCATTGTCAATCAAATCTATTTTAGACATAGTTTCTTGCTTTTAGATGTTACTTAATGTCATTTACTTGATACCCTTAGCTTTGAGAAGCTTCATGTCGTCGGGGCTAATCTCGTCGATGACGTACTTACCGATACTGCAAATCTGCATCTCATCCAGTGCAGTGACCATGTTCTCGTAGCTTGACGCATCGGTCGGCTTGATAATAATGGTCAGTGTAGGAACTTTCTCGCCATTGAGCAGTTCACCGTTACGAATCTTTGACAACTCATTGTTGTAAGTAGAATCGGGCATTTCTGTCTCCTTCTTCTTCTTGTCCAACTCAAGTTTTGCCAGGCGAATCTTTGCTACAGGAATGATACCTTCCTCTGTACGATGCTCGGTAATGATCTTACGGATACCATCTTTACCCCATGTAGTTTCCTTCATGCAGGTTGGATCGTCATACTTGGGAATACCCTTGATGTAGTAGATTTTGTTGTCGCCACCAAGATAAAAAGTAATGGTGTGTGACTCTTTGGTTGCGTTCTTATCCGCATCGCTGATGTTCTTGTCGTTACTTGGCATGGTCAGCTGCATGGCCTGCGGCTTGCTCAAAGACGTACAGAGCATGAAGAACGTGATAAGAAGCATCATCATGTCCACCATCGGCGTGAAATCGACGCGTACATTGACTTTCTTCTGTTTACTTGCTTTTTGCTTTGCCATTCTTTACTCCTCCGCTTCTTTAAACGATGTAATCAACTGATAACGGTTCTCATCCATAGAGCGCAGTTCTGACATGACTGTCTTAACAACCTTATAAGGTGTCTTTGAGTCTGCATTGATGCAGATCTTCATGTCTTCACCTGCGTCGAGCGCAGTTCTTACCCACAACTGGAATTCACTCATGCCTTTTGTACCGTCACCATTGGCGATACTGTCGGTGGGAATACCTTTGGTGGCCAGTGTCTCAGCCAACTTGCTCTGAGGCAGTGAGAGATACTGTTCCAACTCGTTCATGGGTACACCAAACTGTGTCTCTTCCAAGAACTTCTGCTGAAGGGCAGGGCTGAGGTTTACACCGAACTTGTCGGTCATATCCAACAGCGTTGTCTTCAGATAGTTCACATTGTCCATGCTCATGAACACCTTACCCTGAGGGTTGATGGTGATGTTCAGAACATTGTTCTCTGGAACCTTGACCTTAGCGGCTGACTGTGGTGTGTTGACCTTTACTGGTTCATTCTTCACGAATGTAGATGTCATCATGAAGAACGTCAGCAAAAGCACCATCACGTCAGACATTGGGGTCATGTCTATCCAGACGTCGCTTTTCTTAATTTTTACTTTACCCATAGTGATAAAATTTTAAAGGGTTAGCAAAAATTAAGCCTCTTCTGTGTGGTTTGCTTCGTAAGTCTGAGCAATTGAGTAACCAACCTCGTCGAGGGCGAATGTCAACTTGTCAATCTTGTTGGTGTAGTAGTTGTAAGCTACAACAGCTACCCAAGAGGTCAAAATACCAGATGCGGTATTAACCAGGGCCTCAGAAATACCGAGTGACAGAGCCTGTGAGTCAGCACCACCACCAGCGGCCAGAGCGGCGAATGAACGGATCATACCTACAACGGTTCCGAACAGAGCGGTCAGAGTACCGAGGGTAACGATAGTAGCGATGATAGGCATGTTCATGGTCAGAGTAGGCATCTCCAGCTGAGTAGCCTCTTCGTGAGCCTGCTGGATCTTAGCTACTTTCTGAGCCTTCTTGATACCAGAAACAGCTTCCATCTCCTTGTAAGCACGGAGAGAAGCACCTACTACGTTAGCAACAGAACCGCGCTGCTTGTCGCAGAGCTCCTGAGCCTTTACGAAATCATTAGCGTTAAGAGCAGCCTTGATGTTAGCCACGAACTTAGGGAGTTTGCCCTTACCAAAAGCGGTGTTCAGAGCCAGACCACGCTCGATAGACAGAGCGATTACTGAGAACAGCAGGGTAAGGATCACAGGTACAACGACACCACCTTTGTAGATGGTACCCCACATGTTACCGTCGATAACTTCACCGTTTGCAGGGTTGATGTGATCTGCATTACCGAGGAAGTACTTGAAGAAACATACTGCGAGAACGAAGCAGACAGCGATAATCCAGAATGCTCCTTTTACTCCCTGAAAGCCCTGGCCCTTCTTGGCGGGGGCTGCTTTTTTTGTAGTTGCCATAATTTTGAATGTAATTTTAGTTATTAAATAAAGTTATATATCTTTCTGATTTAGCGTACTTTGCGGTTTCTAGACAGTCGTAAAAAAGCAGTTTTGCCTCTATAACTGAAAGCAAAGATAATCATTTGCGCCGTACAATTGTTATAATTAAGAACTTTTAACTAGTTAATAATTCTTTTTTTTATTTCAGCAGGGCTAATGTCTCCTTGATTCTGCGCATGGCTTCGATGATATTTTCGTCGCTTGTTGCATAGCTCATGCGGAAGCAGTCTGGATCACCGAATGCGTCACCGCCAACGGTTGCCACGTGACCTTTTTCGAGGAGGAAGAGGGCGAGGTCGCTGGAGTTGTTGATGGTGGTGCTTTCGTAACTCTTTCCATAGAAGCTGCTGCATTTGGGGAAGAGATAGAATGCACCTTGCGGTACGTTGACTTCGAGTCCTGGTATGTCTTGCGCGAGCTTGACAATAAGGTTGCGGCGGCGTTCAAAGGCCTGACGCATCTGCTCTACGCATTCCTGACTTTGTGTGTATGCGAACTCTGCTGCTTTCTGACTTACGGAGCATGGACCGCTGGTGTATTGTCCTTGCAACTTGTTGCAACCTTTGACAATCCATTCGGGTGCGGCGATGTAACCGATGCGCCAACCTGTCATAGCGTATGCTTTTGATACTCCGTTGACGATGATGCTGCGCTCTTTCATGCCGGGGAACTGGGCGATGCTCTCGTGGTGTCCTACGTAGTTGATGTGCTCGTAGATTTCGTCTGCTAATACGAAGAGGTCATCGTGACGTTTGATAACTTCTGCAAGTCCTGCAAGTTCTTCCTTGGTATATACGCTACCTGTTGGATTGCTTGGTGAGCAGAGGATGAGCAAGCGTGTCTTGGGGGTGATGGCAGCTTCAAGTTGTTCGGGAGTCATCTTGAAGTTTTGCTCGAATCCAGCTTCTACGATGACAGGTGTGCCTCCTGCCAATTTTACCATCTGCGGATAGCTTACCCAATATGGGGCAGGTATGATGACTTCGTCGCCGGGATTGACAAGTGCCATGACGGTGTTGCAGACGCTCTGCTTGGCACCGTTTGATACAAGTACCTCGTTGACGGTATAGTCAAGTCCGTTTTCGTTTTTGAGTTTTTCTACGATGGCCTTGCGCAAATCAGCGTATCCAGGTACTGGTGAGTATCTGGAGTAATTGTCGTCGATAGCTTTTTTTGCGGCCTCTTTGATGTGGTCCGGTGTGTTGAAGTCAGGTTCTCCGACGCTCATGTTTATAACGTCGATGCCTTGCGCTTTCATCTCTGAGCTCTTCTGCGACATTGCGAGTGTTGCAGAAGGAGCCAACCGTTGGAGTCGGTCTGATAGTTGTGCCATGTTATTTTTGTATAAGTAGAATTGTTTGCAAAATTAGTCAATTATTTCTTTTTTACGAAAGAAATTAGTTGATTTTTACCTTTTTCGTATTAAAATACAATGAATTGGTTATTATTTGAGGTGCAGGGTGTGTCCCATGCGGTTTTTCTTCGTTTCAAGATAATGTCTGTTGAACTTGTTTGGAGTTACTTCAATGGGGACATTTTCAACGATTTCCAGTCCGTAACCTTCAAGACCGACGCGTTTTACGGGGTTGTTGGTGAGCAGTCGCATCTTGCGTACGCCGAGGTGGCGGAGCATCTGTGCGCCACAGCCATAATCTCGCTCGTCGGCTTTGAAGCCAAGGTGTAGGTTGGCATCTACTGTGTCGAGGCCTTCTTCTTGCAGTTTGTAGGCTGCAATCTTGTTCATCAGTCCGATACCGCGACCTTCTTGCTGCATATAGATTACCACGCCTTTGCCTTCTTTTTCAATGGCTTGCATGGCTTTGTGAAGTTGTTCTCCACAGTCGCATCGCATGGAACCGAGGATATCGCCAGTCATGCATGATGAGTGTACGCGTACGAGTACAGGTTCGTCTTCTTTCCATTCGCCTTTGATGAGTGCCATGTGTTCCAGTCCATTGCTGTTTTGGCGGAATGGGATGAGTCGGAAATGTCCGTATTCGGTGGGCATATCTACCTCTTCGCCTACTTCGATGATAGATTCTTTTTGCAGGCGGTAGGCTATCATGTCTTTGATGGTGATAACCTTCAAATCATGCTTTCTGGCAAATGCTATAAGCTCTGGCAGACGAGCCATGGTACCATCGTCGTTCATGATTTCCATGAGTGCTCCGGCGGGATAGAGTCCTGCCATGTGACAAAGGTCGATGGCGGCTTCGGTGTGTCCGCATCTGCGAAGTACTCCGTTGTCTTGTGCATAGAGTGGGTTGACATGTCCGGGGCGTCCAAAAGTCTGTGGTGTGGCGTTGGGGTCGGCTAATGCCTTAATGGTGGCAGCGCGGTCATGTGCAGACACGCCAGTCGAGCATCCTTCGATCTTGTCGATGGTGACGGTGAATGGAGTGCCGAGCAGCGAGGTGTTGTCCTGTACTTGGTGTGGCAGGTCGAGTTCGATGCTACGGCTGATGGTGACAGGTGCGCAGAGTACGCCACGTGCGTATTTCAGCATGAAGTTCACCATTTCTGGAGTGATTTTCTCTGCTGCACAGATGAGGTCGCCCTCGTTCTCGCGGTCTTCATCATCTACAACGATGACGAATTTGCCTTCGCGGAAGTCGTGAATGGCTTCCTCTACGGTATTTACTTTGAGTTTCTCCATATTGTAATTTTCTTTTTATACCTTATTTATATATAAATATTATGTTTCTTATGGTTATTGAATTCCTGTTTTGTCGTGATTGTCTAGGTTTTTTTCAGACTATTATAGTCTGTACCTGTTATTTCGGCTATTCGTTTGACAATGAGTTCGTTGTTTGTTGTGATGGCCGTGAGGTCTTTATACAATCGGAACCTGAACTGGCACATGCGGAGGTAGAATATGATGCCTGTTGGTAAGAATATTCCCGTGATGGCGTTGAGCCATTTGCGCCGGAAGGGCCGAGTGTGTGCATGGGTTGCAACGATGGGGAATCTGTTGAGGTAGGTAATGATGGCACGGTCTCGTGTGTTCATCAAATCTCGTATGATGTTTTCCTGCATTTCGTTGATGCGCTCGATGTTCTGGTCGTTGCCTGGACGGAAAAATACCTTGATAGGGTTGGGTAGGCGCAGCAGCCTGTGTTCGGTGTTATACTGTTGTATTTCGTTGTTGATGTGTAATAACAGCTGTGCATCGTTGATGTAGGATGGATCTTCGATGATGACCTCCTTACTGCTGATGTGTCGTTTGGATCTCAGGCCGAGTATGCGCATGAGAATTGATTTGTAGAGGTCGATATTGAATACTACCGAGTCGTTGTTGGCCTTGTAGGTGAAGAATACTGCGATGGGGGTGAGGATTGCTGTTCCCATGAGTTTTCCGAACCATACTGTCCAGTTGTCGTCACGTGCCATTTTCATTCCTGTGTTCTCGAGTATGAAGTATATGATGAACACGATGACTGATATGATTACCGGTATTCCCAGTCCACCCTTGCGGATGATGGCTCCGAGCGGTGCTCCGATAAAGAAGAATATGAGGCACGATAGTGATAGTGTGATCTTGTTGATGGCTTCTATCTCGTGCAATCTTTCGTTTCGGTTGAGATAAGTAGAATAGTCGGCTTTGAAATCGAGGTCTATTGCTGCCATTTGTGCATTGTCGGCAGCTCGCTTGATGACACTCTGTTTGACGTCAACCGGTAGCTTTGTGAAGGCTGAGTCGAAATTGAGTTGTCCTTTACTGATGTCTGCCATGACTTTGAGAGAGTCTTTCTTGTTGAACGAAGGCAGTCGCAGGTAGTTGTTTTGTGCTTCGTGAAAGACTGCGTGTCCTACCGAATCGTTGAATTCCCTAATGGAGTCTAAGTCGTGGAGTATCTGGCGCATGCCTTTTGAGCGTGCGTCGGTGGCTATGCCTCCTGCGTCAGCCATATTGAAGTCGCCGTCGAAGTCGAGTAGGATGCGCTTCTTGGAGAATGTCTCTCGTCGGTAGGGCACATTGGCAGGGCCGGCAATGTCTTGTTGTCTCATGTTTTCAAACCATTCGCCGCTGTAGAGTGTCAGCAGAATGTGTTTCTTCTCTGCGGTGGATTGCATGGTGCCTGAGTCTGCCAGGATGATGGCATGGTCGTCGTAGCCTCCGTTGATGCGGAATATCATGAGTCCGTAGAGTTTTCCTGTGTTGAGGTCTTTTTTCTGAACGTAGATATTTGAACCGCTTACGCCATCATAGAAGATTCCTTCTGGGATTTCCACTTCGGGGTTTTTCTGCTTCATCGACATGAGCAGTTGTCGGAATGACACGAACGACTCTGGTCCCACTACTTCTTGGAAATAGAACGAAATGCAACTGATGCAGCAGACAATGGCGATGAGTGACCGCATGGACTGTATGAGTGAGATTCCGGCAGCTTTGATGGCGGTAAGTTCTGAGCTCTCACCGAGGTTGCCGAAGGCAATGAGTGAACTTAGAAGAATGGCAAGAGGGAAGGCCTGAGGCATGAGCATCAGTCCCATATACCAGAAAAACTGTGCCAGAATATCGAGCGACAGTCCTTTTCCGATCAGTTCGTCCACGTATCGCCATAAGAACTGCATCATCAGCACGAACTGGCAGATGAAGAAGGTTCCTACGAATAGCAGTCCAAACTGCTTAGCGATAAATATGTCTAATTTCTTAATTCGAAACATTCATGAATGTGCTTTCAGACTGCAAAATTACTATAAAAATGTCAGAGCACGGCAATAATTTCGTTTTTTTTATCGTTTCAGGCGCATATATAATGTATGGCCATGGTTTTATGGTCGTCGTGAAGGGTGTGCGACTATAGTCCGCTGACACGGTGCAGGCGCTCCATGTTGTCGTCCCATAGGTTGCTGAGGTCGTCGATGTCCTCGTCGTCGGCATAGTCGGTAATGACAAGATTGATGTGTCCGGTCAATTCGCTCTGTTCGATGCGTATTTCCCAGTATGCCTGTGGGTCTACTTCCTGATAGTCCCATTTTAGTCGGATATAACAGGGCTTGACGATTTCCAATACTTCTGAGACTTTTGTGTCGCGTTCAGTCCAGGGCTTTCCCCAGGTAAAGGTCCAGTGGTTTCCGTCTTCCGTCACGCTGTCTGCAAGCCATTTTTGCATGCCTGCTGCATTACCAATCATGTCCCAAACTATTTTTGGCGATTTTGCGGAAACGGAGTATTCTTTCTTTAGAATATGCATGGTTTCTTCGTTTTTTGGTTTGTTTCTGTTGCAAAAATACAAAAAAACACTGAAATAGCAATGTTTTTTTTGAAAAAAATTTTGGTATTTAAAAAGATTGTATTACCTTTGCACCCGCTTAACAGCCAATGGCGGGGTAGCTCAGCTGGTTAGAGCGTCGGATTCATAATCCGGAGGTCGAGGGTTCGGGTCCCCCTCCCGCTACTGAATAATTTAAATTGTCCTTTGCAATTGTAATGGTTGCAAAGGTTTTTTTGTTTCAATTCTAAGTGAGCGCAACTCGCTCTTGTCATCCTTTCTTCGGCTCACCCGATAAATCTTCTCCTAATGTCCTCCCATTCTTGTTCGCAAGTTTTGGAACTTTATTTGGGACTTACTTGGGACTTACTTCGGACATATTGCGAAAGTATCGATGTTGGCTTATTGACGATTAATCCCGAACGCATCCCGAACGCATCCCGAACGCATCCCGAACGCATCGGTGCGCTAATAGATTGATGAAAATAGAGATTGCCCTTCAGTTTGAAAAACCTTGGTTGCAATATGTTTGCAGACTGTAAATCGCTTCTCTTTGGAGTCTATGTAAATGGCTCGTGACCTATTCCATATCAGTAAAATGCGATAAAACCCGATTTTTTTCATAAAACAAGATACAATGTGGCGTCTTTTTTGTAATTTTGCAGAGCGTTTTGAGAAACGCAGGTTTAGACAAACATTATAACGTTATATCATTTTATGGCAGATTCAAAGAAAATTAAGACAGCGCTGATCTCCGTGTTCCATAAAGATGGACTCGAAGAACTGCTTAAAAAACTCAACGAAGAGGGCGTAAAGTTCCTCTCTACTGGCGGTACACAGACCTTTATCGAAAGCCTCGGCTATGCATGTGAAAAGGTAGAAAATGTAACAACCTATCCTTCTATTCTTGGCGGACGTGTCAAGACTTTGCATCCTAAAGTGTTTGGTGGAATCCTCGGTCGTCGCGACAATGAAGGTGACCGCGAGCAAATGGCACAATATGAGATACCCGAGATCGACCTCGTTATTGTGGACCTCTATCCTTTCGAGCAGACTGTAGCCAGTGGCGCAAGCGATGCCGATATTATCGAGAAGATTGATATAGGCGGTATTTCGCTCATCCGTGCAGGAGCCAAGAATTTCAACGACGTAGTTATCGTGCCTTCAAAGGCAGAATATAGTGTGCTGCTCGACATCCTCAACAAGCAGGGTGCAGAGACCACCAAGGAGCAGCGCCGCATGTTCGCTACTCGTGCTTTCGGCGTCAGCAGCCATTACGACACCGCTATTCATGCGTGGTTCGAGAAATAAGCATACTACAATTTAACGAACGAAACAGACTAATATGGGATTTTTTAGCTTTGTCCAGGAAATAGCCATGGACCTTGGAACGGCAAACACCATCATTATCAGTGATGATAAGATCGTTGTTGATGAGCCGTCCGTAGTGGCTCTCGATCGCCGCACCGACAAGATGATTGCCGTAGGCAATGAGGCCAAGATGATGTATGAGAAGACTCATGAGAATATTCGCACCATCCGTCCTTTGCGCGACGGTGTGATTGCCGACTTCTCTGCCTGCGAGCAGATGATGCGCGGACTTATCAAAATGGTGCATACTGGTTCAAGACTCTTCTCACCCTCACTCCGTATGGTCATCGGTGTACCTTCGGGATCCACCGAAGTAGAACTTCGTGCCGTTCGCGACTCAGCAGAACATGCCGACGGACGTGACGTATATCTGATTTTCGAACCCATGGCAGCAGCCATCGGTATCGGTATTGATGTTGAGGCACCAGAAGGCAACATGATTGTTGATATAGGTGGTGGCTCTACCGAAATTGCAGTAATCTCACTCGGCGGTATCGTCAGCAACAACTCCATCCGTACTGCCGGCGACGACCTTACTGCCGATATTCAGGAATATATGGCACGTCAGCACAATGTGAAAGTCAGCGAGCGAATGGCAGAGCGTATCAAGATCAACGTAGGTTCTGCCCTTACCGATCTTGGTAGCGAAGCCCCTGAGGATTATGTTGTGCATGGACCTAACCGCATTACCGCATTGCCCATGGAAGTGCCCGTATGCTATCAGGAGATTGCGCATTGTATTGACAAAACTATCGCCAAGATTGAGAATGCAGTACTCTC
Organism: Prevotella sp. P5-126; assembly: GCF_002251185.1. Classification (NCBI taxonomy): domain Bacteria; kingdom Pseudomonadati; phylum Bacteroidota; class Bacteroidia; order Bacteroidales; family Prevotellaceae; genus Prevotella; species Prevotella sp. P5-126. The sequence goes on along the minus strand of NZ_NPIZ01000070.1, from coordinate 20,879 downwards.
AGCACTTGAGAACACTCCACCTGAACTGTATGCCGACATCGTTAAAAACGGTATCTATCTCTCAGGTGGTGGAGCACAGTTGCGAGGACTCGATCGTCGTCTGACAGACAAGATCAATATTCCATTCCACGTAGCAGAAGATCCATTACACTCAGTAGCAAGAGGTGCTGGCGTCGCTCTGAAGAATATCAACCGTTTCTCATTCTTGATGCGATAACACGAAATGCAAAACCTGCTGGAGTTTCTGCAAAAGTACCATCATTGGTTTCTTTTCGTATTGCTTGAAATCGTCAGCCTTGTATTGCTGTTCCGATACAACAGCTATCAAGGTAGCGCATGGCTATCATCAGCCAACGCCGTGGCAGGACATGTCAATAGCGAAAGAGCAAGGGTGGAATCGTTCTTCTCGCTCACCAAGGTCAATAAAGACCTTACCTTGCGCAATTTCTACCTTGAAAGACAGGTGACACAGCTGCGAAAACTATATGCCGAGCTTACCGGCGATACAACCGCAGCAGAACGACAGGAACTCCAAATGCTCAGCCATTATGAGCTCATACCGGCCAAGGTGGTTACCAATGAGCTCAACCGTCCAGACAACCTGATGACCATCGACCGTGGAGCAGCCGATGGCGTCGAGGTTGGAATGGGTGTGGCATGCGGACAGGGAATTGTTGGCATTACTTATCTCGTCTCCGACCATTATTCCGTCCTCATCCCAGTACTCAATACTACTTCGCGCATCAGTTGCGCCATACGAGGAAGAGGATATTTCGGCGTATTACGATGGGATGGAAAAGATCCTAACGTAGCCTATCTTGAAGATATTCCCCGACATGCACGTTTTAATCGAGGAGATAAGGTGGAAACCAACGGATACTCCAGCATCTTCCCACCAGGAGTTATCGTAGGAAAGGTTAGCACAGTCTATAACTCTGCCGACGGACTATCATATCGCGTCAAGGTGGAACTCTTTACCGACTTCGGTTGCATTCGCGACGTTGTCGTCATTAGTGATAAAACCATCGGGGAACGCACACGGCTGCTTCAGGCTGCACGCGATTCCCTCAAACTTAATGTGAAGGAATAAAAAGGCAAATGTCTATCGATGTGTTGAAACGGGCAGGACTGTTCATCGCCTATGTCTTGGTACAGGCGATGGTACTCGGGCGTATCCATCTCTTCGGATTTGCTACCCCGTTGCTTTATGTCTATTTCGTGGTCAAATTCCCACGCAACTACCCTAAATGGGGAATCCTTTTATGGAGTTTCTCGCTTGGATTGGCTATCGACATCTTCTGCAACACTCCCGGGGTGGCAGCAGGAGCTCTGACACTTATCGGAGCTTTGCAACCTTATATCTTCCAACTCTTCGTGCCACGAGATTCTGTTGACGATCTTGTACCAGCCATCCGAACAATCGGATTAGCTAAGTTTGCATACTACGTCACCATACTCGTCCTGGCCTACTGTATTGTATTCTTCTCGCTTGAAACATTCTCATATTTTGATATAGTGGAATGGATGATGTGTGTATTTGGTAGCGCTGTATTTACTTTAGCGCTGATAATGACTTTCGAGAGCGTTAGGGGATAATATATGAAAGATTTCGAACTCGATTACAGACACTTTGTTATCGGCGGAGTAGCCATACTTATCGTCGTTATCTATATCATACGCCTCTTCTTTCTGCAGATTATGAGTGATGACTACAAGAAGAATGCCGACTCAAACGCATTCCTCAAACAGGTGGAATATCCATCACGTGGTGTCATTACCGACAGACATGGAAAACTGCTCGTCTATAATCAACCCGCATACGACGTCATGGTCGTGGTCAACGAAGCGAAAAACCATCTCGACACCCTCGAACTCTGCAAAGCACTCAATATTACTAAAGAGGAGTTTGACTTGCGCATGAACAATCTTAAAGACCGCTCAAAAAATCCAGGTTACAGTCGGTTCACACAGCAGATGTTCATGAGCCAATTATCAGACAAGGACTTCTCTGTCTTTCAGGAGAAAATGTTTCGTTTCCCAGGATTCTATGTTCAAAAGCGAAGCATCCGACAATATCAGTATCCTTATGCAGCCCATGTACTTGGAGATGTGGCAGAGGTTTCGCCATCGGATATTGAAGAAGACAATTACTATATCCCAGGTGACTACATCGGAAAATTGGGAGTAGAGAGAAAATACGAAAAACAATTGCGAGGTGAGAAGGGGATGAAAATCCTGCTTCGCGATGCTCATGGCAGAATACAAGGACGTTATCAGAATGGCGCACTCGATAGGCGCCCCGTTCCGGGAAAGAACCTTACCCTTTCTATTGATGCAGACTTGCAGGCTTTGGGCGAGCGACTAATGGAAGGAAAAATAGGAAGTATCGTTGCCATCGAACCCTCTACAGGTGAAGTGCTCTGCATGGTGTCTTCGCCATCTTATGATCCAAGAAGCATGGTAGGACGTCAACGTTCAAAAAATCATCGAATCTTGACCGCAAGCCCACTTAAACCATTGCTAAACCGAAGCATTATGGGACAGTATCCGCCAGGTTCTACTTTTAAAACCACACAAGGACTAACCTTCGCTTCGGAGGGTATTATTAGTCCTGCCCATACCGCATTCCCTTGTTCTCATGGCTTCAACTTCAAAGGACTTCATGTGGGATGTCACGGCCATGCTTCACCCCTAAGCCTTGTTCCTGCACTCTCCACATCTTGTAATGCCTACTTCTGTTGGGGACTCTATTATATGATGGGAGCCAAGAGTAAATATGGATCTGTACAGAATGCTATGAACCGTTGGCGCGACTATATGGTGAGCATGGGATTTGGCTACCGTCTCGGTATCGACCTGCCAGGTGAGAAACGAGGACTAATACCTAATGCAGATTTCTATGACAACGCCTATCGTGGATCGTGGAACGGACTGACTATTATTTCTATATCCATTGGCCAAGGTGAGGTTAATGCCACACCATTACAAATAGCCAATCTCGGTGCTACAATAGCCAATAGAGGATACTTCTATGTGCCCCATGTAGTGCGGAAGGTACAAGACGAACCTCTTGACACACTCTATAGACGCCGCCATTATACCATGGCCAAACGCCAAGCCTACGACTATGTAGTGGCAGGAATGCGGTCATCGGCTGTTGGTGGAACATGTCGTGAGCTCTCACGTTACGATATTAATGCATGCGGAAAGACAGGTACGGCACAGAACCGAGGTCATGACCACTCGGTATTTATGGGTTTCGCCCCAATGGACAATCCAAAGATTGCCGTTGCCGTCTATGTAGAGAACGGTGGATGGGGAGCCACATATGGTGTACCTATCGGTGGCTTGATAATGGAACAGTATATTCACGGCAAACTCTCAGAAGCTTCGATGAAGCGTGCTGAAGAGTTCCAACATAGACATATAGCTTATGGCAACATCGGCAGGTAGAAGACAAGGCAATAGTGTGTTGCGTTCCATCGACTGGTGGACGATATTGATATATATCGCTCTCCTGTCGTTTGGCTGGATTAGCGTATGTGGAGCCAGCTATGATTATGGTGACACAGACATCTTCAGTCTGAGCACTCGTTCGGGTATGCAGATTATCTGGATAGGCACTTCTATTACGTTGGGCTTCGTCATATTGATGTCCGATGACAGGTTCTACGACACTTTTGCCTATGTCATCTATGCGCTATTGTTGTTGTTGCTCTTTGCTACTATATTCAATCCCCATCAGATTAAAGGTTCTCGATCGTGGTTGGTATTAGGTCCACTACGCTTACAACCTGCGGAATTTGCAAAGTTTGCCACGGCTTTGGCTTTGTCGAAGTTTATGTCAACCTATGGTTACAACATTCATCAATGGAAACATTTTGCTGCTACATTAGCAATCATCCTGTTGCCTATGATGTTTATCGTGCTTCAACGTGAGACAGGATCAGCATTGGTTTATCTTGCTTTCTTTCTGATGTTCTATCGTGAAGGAATGCCCGGTTCTATTCTGTTTACTGGTGTTGCCGCCGTTATCTATTTCGTAGTAGGCATTCGTTATGCAGACGTTTACCTTGCAGGCTCACCGACCAGTGTCGGAAAGTTTGTGGTGTTATTGCTTATCCAACTGTTTACAGCCGGCTTGGTATGGGTCTATGGCAATAACAGACGATTGGCATGGCGCATTGGATGGATAAGTCTTGGCATTACTCTTTGCTCTCTCATGTTGCTACGTTTGCCTTTCGATATTGTCTATATCCAGTTGATAATGACCTTCATACTTGTTGGTTATCTTGTTTGGGAGGCATTGGGCACACGTTTACGCAACTATTATTTCATAGCTCTCTTTACCTTGGGCTCCGTCTTTTTCTTTTATGGTGCCAGCTTTATCCTTAACAATGTGATGGAGCCACACCAACGAACACGTATCAATGTGCTATTGGGATTGGAGGAAGACCTTAAGGGTGCTGGCTATAATGTGCATCAGAGTGAGATAGCCATCGGTTCTGGTGGACTTGAAGGCAAGGGCTTTCTGAATGGTACGCAAACAAAATTGAAGTTTGTGCCAGAGCAGGATACCGATTTTATTTTCTGTACTGTAGGTGAAGAGGAAGGTTTCTTGGGATCTGCAGGAGTTTTGTTGCTGTTTCTTGCACTTGTTTTGCGACTTATAAAATTGGCTGAGCGTCAACCGTTTCGATTTGGTCGTATTTATGGTTATTGCGTGTTGAGCATATTCCTATTCCATGTCTTTATCAATGTAGGCATGGTATTGGGACTGACACCAGTTATCGGTATTCCACTTCCGTTCTTCAGTTATGGTGGTTCTTCACTATGGGGATTTACCATATTACTATTTATCTTCCTGCGCCTTGATGCCGGAAGAAATCTCATTCGCTCATAACCATATGATGCTAATTGAAATCAAATAGACAACTTCTGTGTTTGGTTATTGGCGTATTAGAGTGACCCCAATGTCGGTAATGCCAGGTAGCATTTCACGCTTCATATCGTGCCGTATGGTGATGTGAAGTGAGTCTTCTGCTTCTAATGGTATTGTGGCGAGTTTGAACTCGTATTGGTAATGGCTCACGCCTTGTCCTTTGACATTACCGTTATGGTCTATAAGTTTGCAGTTGAGTGTGTCTCTATAGTTTTTTCCCGATTTTACTGCTGTTTGATCTACAATGAGTGTGAGTCCCATAAACGGGTATTCTCCGGTGATGCGCAATCCTACTTTTTCCTGATAATTGCCACTTATTTCAAGGGGAGAAACATCAAACGAAATAGTGTCGTTACGTTCCCATCCTTTTGTTGGTACATGTTCATAATGACTATACACCATATTGAGGTTGCAAGCAGCAACCAACAATATGGTGGATAGGGTCATAGTGTATCGTATCAGTTTACGCATTTTCGTTGTTGTCCTGAGTTCTTGGCTTGCGCTGTTGAGGCTGTTGCTGCTTGTTGCGGCGCTGTTGGCCGTTACCTTGTTGGCGGTTAGGGCGAGGGCCGCGTTGCTCGCCGTTAGGCTGGCGTGGACCTTCGCTTTGTGGCTTAGGAACATTACCTTGCCCGCGTCGGTTGTCGTTTTGTGGGCGCTGGTTGTTGTTGGGTTGTTGTCCTGCATGGTCTTGCTGCCGAAGTGCGCTGTTGTCAGCAGATTTCTTAGCTGGTTTTTTCTTCTTTTTCTTGCTCTTATCGAAGCGATTGATGTTCTCCTGAGTAGCCAGGTCGAGCGATCTTTTATCGTTTTGCTTCTGTTCGCCTTCTACGAGAGACAATGGCTTTTCGCCCTTGCGGTTCATTTCTATGATTTGTTTGGCACGTTCTGCGGTGATGGTTTCCAAGTTTGCTGCCAAGTTTTTGTCGGTCGAGTAGGTGACGAGACCTGCCAAAATATCGGTTTTGAAGAGGTGATATTCAGCGTCCTGAGTAATCAACACGATGTCTTTTGAAGGCAGTTTTCTACTTGCCTCTACGTAGTCATCGACTTCATAGTTAAGGCAACATTTGAGTTTGGCGCACATACCAGCCAGTTTTTGGGGATTGAGTGAGATGTCTTGGAAGCGTGCTGCACTGGTACCAACGCTTACAAAGTTCTTCATCCAAGTGGCGCAACAGAGTTCTCTGCCGCATGGTCCTGTTCCACCGATGCGTCCAGCCTCCTGTCGTGCACCGATCTGTTTCATCTCGATACGTACGTGGAAGGTGGCTGCGAGGTCTTTGATAAGCTGTCTGAAATCTACTCGCTCGTCAGCGATATAGTAGAAGATGGCCTTGTTGCAGTCGCCTTGATACTCTACGTCACCGATTTTCATCTTCAACCCAAGGTTTTTGGCTATCTGACGACTCTCAATCATGGTGGCGTGTTCGCGGCTTTTGGCTTCTTTAAATTTATCCATGTCCACCGGGCGTGCTATTCTGTAGATACGCTTGATGTCATCTGCACTTTTCAGATGTGCCTTCTGCACCTGCAATTTTACCAGTCTTCCTGTTAGTGTTACCACGCCGATGTCGTGTCCAGGATTGGCTTCTACTGCCACAACGTCGCCTTTCTTAAGCTCCAATTTGTTGACGTTGTGGTAATATCCCTTACGTGTGTGCTTGAATTGCACTTCTACCAAGTCGGTAGTATCGATATTGCCCGGTACGTCAGCGAGCCAGTCGTAGGTATTCAACTGTCGGTCTTGACGCCCCACAGCCTGGTGACAGAGTCCGCGTGTGCAACCTGTTTTTATTTCGAGGTCTTTTGCTTTTTCCATGCTTTATATGATGTATTGAATGTATGCTAATGCTTTTGTTATTGTTGCTTGATGATATGTTGGTGTTCTTTTCCGAGCGGATAGTTATTTCTGTATGAGTAGCACAATCATTTGTATGGCGAGATGGAAGAATACGATTTTTGCATTTGCATTTTGTCCGATGTCGCGTATGGCGAGTGTGATGAGATCGCTGATTTCTATCACATTGGCTTCGTTAATGTATCGTGCGAATTTTTTTGCGAAGTCTTCTTCGCGCTCTGTCATATAGCAGAGGTCGCGTTCGCCAAAGTTGTACATGAAGTTTTCGCGTACCAATCGCAGGGCATATTCAAGGAATCGCTTCTGTTTCTCTCGTCCTGCTGTTGCCATTCGTTCGCTCCATGTTTTCATGTCCTTTACCCGTCTAGCGTATGCCATACGCATCAAGGTTTGAAACATATCCAGGAAGAACTCGTTTTCTGAGTCAGCCTTTAGTGCTTCCAAGGCTTTCAGCCAACTGCCTCCTGCCATGTGTGCCACTCGTTCTGCCTTATCGGTCATGAGTCCACGCTGTTCTATGAGAGCATCTGTTATGTCTTTGTCGGCAATGCGTTTCACGTCGATACGTTGTACGCGGCTACGAATAGTTTCCAACAAACGGTCTGGAGCTTCGCAAACGAGCAGGAAAACGGTCTGTTGCGGTGGTTCTTCGAGCAGTTTCAGTATTTTGTTGGCACATTCTATGTTCATTCGTTCCGGTAGCCAGATAAGGCTTACTTTGTAGCCGCCTTGACTCGATTTTAACGAGAGTTTATGCGACAGAGCATCGCTTTCTCCTGCGGTGATGATGGCTTGTTGGTTGGCTGCGCCCATGTGTTCCATCCATTCGGTCATGGTGAAGTAAGGTCCGCCTTTAATCATATCGTGCCATTGTCGTATGAAATCGTCAGACACTGGTTTGTGGTCTGCGCTCATAGATGGCAATTTGATGGTAGGAAAGGTAAAGTGCAAGTCGGGATGCTCCCATTTTGCCAACATGGCAGCATCGTTGGCATTGCGTCTGAGCAGATGTGCGGCAAAAGCCATAGCTAATGCCATTTTTCCACATCCCATCGGTCCGCAGAGCATGATGGCATGCGGCAGGCGTTGTTCGTCCACCAGTTGTAGCAGTCGCTGTTGTGCTTCTTGCTGTCCTATCACCTGTTCAAATCCTGTCATAACAGTCGTTTAGTTATCTCTACCACCGAGTCAACGGCCGATACAGTATAGAAGTGGATATTCTGAATGCCGTGAGCGTAGAGCTCCTGACACTGTGCGGTAGTCCATTCGATACCCAATTGTCGGGCCTGTTCGTCTGTTTTACATTTGACAATCTCTTTGGCAAGTGCCTCGGGAATGTCGCAATGGAATGTTTTGGGTACTACGGTCAACTGGCTGAGTTTAGCCATTGGCTTGATACCTGGTATGATGGGAATGGTGATTCCCATTTGTCGTGCCTTCTCTACAAAGTCGAAATATTTCTCATTGTCGTAGAATAGCTGTGTTACTGCATATTGTGCGCCCAGCTCCTGTTTTTGCTTGAGATACTCCATGTCGCGTTCCAAGTTTGGCGCTTCTTCATGTTTCTCAGGATAGCTTGCCACTCCAAATTCAAATTTGGTGCCTGGGTGTTTGATGGTAGTGCCGTCTGCAAAAGTGCCATTGTTGAATCGTACCACTTGTTCTATGAGGTCGGTGGTGTGCGCATGTCCTCCTGGAGTGGGGGTAAATCGGCTGTCTTCTTTGGCTTTGTCACCTCTGAGGAGCATGAGGTTTTGTATGCCAAGGAATTGTAGATCGAGCAGTTCATATTCAATGTCCTCAATGGTCATACCGCTACATATCACGTGTGGTACTACAGGAATGTTGTAGCGTTGCTGTATGGCAGCTGCAATGGCCACTGTGCCTGGGCGTCTGCGGACGCGAAGTCGCTCAAATTGCCCATTTTTCAATTCCCTGTAAATATATTCGCTGTGATGTGTTGTGATGTTGATGAAACCGGGGTTGAATACCGCCAATTTGTCTATTGTTCTGAACAGTGCTTCGGTGCCGTTGCCTTTCAACGGTGGAAGCACTTCGAAGGAGAATCCGCGCTCTCCGTTATTTTGTTTGATATACTCTGTTACTGTCATTCTTCGTTACTATACACAATTCGCTACAAAATTACAACAAAATGTGCTAATGACCAAAAGTATTCGCTGTTTTCATTTGATATACGTGCTTTTCCGCGACCGTTTTCGATTGAAAACATGTTGTTTAATGCTTGAAGAGACGCTTACCTTTAGTGATAATCTCAAGACGACCGAAAACTCACCTAAAGGTTTTATTAAATAGCTTTGATATTTGGATATCTTGATAGTTGTAAAAAAAAACAGGCGGCAAAACCTGTATCTCTTGGTTTTGTCGCCTGTCAAACGTGTATAATTGATGATTGAGTATGAGTCCTTTTTAGAACGGGCGCTTGGCTTTTGGCTTCATGTCTTTGTCCGATGAGGCATAGAGGCCTATGCATGCTCCGATAAATCCGCCACTCTTCTGGGTGCTGAGGTTAGAACCGTCAACACCGCGTGCCAGTATCATCCATTCGCCATTGCCTTCAGCATAGAAGAAATCATAGTAGCGGTCGTGGGCTTCCACTTTCAATTTCAATGTCCCGTTTCCGATGTAAGCTGATGCAATGGGCATGGTGAATCGCTCACTGCGTGTCAAGGTGATCATAGTTTTACCACCAACTAGTGTCTTACCGAATACGATGTTGTGGTCTTCTTTCTGTAACAAAGCAATACCTGCAATGTCCTTATCGTTGCGAGGAGTGAAGTCGAGCGTAGTTTCTGCAGTAAATGTGCCATGTTGCTGACGTGCCCAAACGGCAGAAAGTGGTTCACGCTGGTAGATATTGCCCGGCATCAGAGTCAATGTGAGATGTCCGTCGCCAGTTTTCCAGAAACCTTCTGAGTTTCTCAGGCGCATCCATCTGCTGTCGAGAGTAGCCTTGTCGAAATGGTCTTCGTAAGTAAAATTGCCACTGAAATAATTGTTTTCAGTAGGTTGCAAACCAGCTTTTTCTCCCACAGGGCTTATGGCTTTGTTGGGTTCAAGAATGGTAGGCCATCCGTCTTTCCATGTCACAGGTAACAGGTATGTGTCGCGTCCTGTGTTGTACATGTCCTGCTCGTAGGGGCGGCAGCCAAGGAATACAGCCCACCAGTTTCCCTTTTCATCCTCAACAAGATCAGCATGTCCGGCACTTGAAACAGGGTTCTGACGGTCAGCCTTCAGGCCTGTGCGCTGTGTGAGGATGGGGTTGTGTGGACATTCTTCCCAAGGACCATTAGGATTTTTGGCTCTGAGAATTACCTCGCTGTGCCAGGGGCCTGTGCCGCCTTCTGCGCACATCAGATAATAGTATTTCTTATATTTAAAGAGGTGTGGACCTTCAATCCAAATAGGACGTTCTTCTACATGTGTTCCTCCGCGCAATATCTCTTTGAAGTCACCTTTGATACTGTCGCCTTTCACGTCAAATTCGAACATTCGGATTGACCGTTGTCCTTCATAGTCGGCACCGCCAACTACAGGACCGTTGTGTACGATATATCCCTTGCCGTTGTCATCAAAGAAGAATGATGGGTCAATACCGTCAATCTTTGGCAGGTAGATAGGTTCGCTCCATCCGGCAGCTGGATTTTTGGTCTTGACAAAGAAGTTGCCGGCTCCTACATTAGTGGTAATCATATAGAACGTCTTATTCTTCTTGTTGTAACTGATGGCAGGTGCAAAGATACCGCCTGATACATTCTGTCCTTTCAGAGGAACCTGCGATGGGCGGTCGAGTACGTGTCCGGCAGGTGTCCAATTAACGAGATCCTTACTGGTAGATAGAGGAACACCAGGGAAGAAAGTGAATGAAGAGTTGACCAGATAGTAAGTGTCTCCTACACGGCATATTGACGGGTCTGGATAGAAACCTGCCAAGATAGGGTTGTAATACTGGTGTGTACGGTCAATAGACTCACTAAACCGGCTGTCGTTGCCGGTGTAACGGAAGTTGGAAAACTGTGCCGTTTGTGCCGATGCCGTTGTGGCTATTGCCATGGCGATGGTGGCGATAATGTTTCGTCTCATGTGCTATGATATTGTTTAACTGTTAGCATTAAGTTATCGATGCTGCAAAGTTACACATTTCATCACACACAGGCATTTTTCCTTGTTACGGAAAGTTTGTGCTATTGCCCATTTTTGTTTTTTAGCATATATTCCTTGTTACGAAAAGTTTATGCTATTGTTCATTTCCATTATTCATGTATTCTCGTGGTGAGCAACCATATAGGTTTTTAAACATTGTGCTGAAGCTTGCAGCATTAGAGAATCCGCAGAGATACATCACTTCGGTAATGTTGCGCTTGGAGGTACGCAGCATCTTAGCAGCCTGTTTCAGTCGGATGTTACGCACAAAGCTGTGTGGTGTTTGGTTGGTCAGCTCCTTCATTTTGCGGTGCAGGTGTACACGACTGATACCAACTTTCTGTGCTATAATATCTACGCTGAGGTCTGAATCGCTGAGGTTCTCGTTGATTACTTGCATGATGCGTTCCATCAAAGCTTCGTCTGGTGTCTGTACCGTAACCTCTTCGATGCGTGATTCCTGACTTTCGTTGCCATTGAATTTATTGCGGAGTGTGCGTCGTGTAGTCAGTAGATTGATGACTGTGCGGCGCAAGATGTCCATATTGAAAGGTTTCAGAATATAGGCATCTGCACCGGTTTCAAGGCCTTCCAACTGATCTTCTTCTCGGCTTTTTGCTGTAAGCAGGATGACGGGGATGTGGTTGGTATTGACATTGGCTTTGATTTTTGAGCAGAGCGTCATACCGTCCATTTCCGGCATCATCACATCTGATATAATCAAATCGGGTTGCAATTTAACTATTTCGAGTAGCGCTTCCTTGCCGTTATGATAGGTTAGTACCTTGAAATCATCGGCAAATTGTGTGCATAGAAAGTCTCGGATATCGTCTTCGTCTTCGACGATAGCCAGTGTGGCTTTTCCTCCTTTGGTGTTATTTGTTAGTTCTTCTGCCTCCGTCTGGGGGTTGGTCTCCATAGTCATTGCCCGATTGTTTTCCAGTTCCATCTCTTGCAATAGGGTAGGCTCGTCTTTTATGTCTTCTTCGTTGACCTTCTCCTCTGGCTTGAGGTGTGCATTACCTAATGGAATACGGATAGTAAACTCGCTACCATGGGTGAAGTCGGATCCCTCTGACTCTTCGTTGTTTCTTGCCACGATGGTGCCATAGTGAAGTTCTACAAGTGAACGGGTAAGGTCCAATCCGATTCCTGTGCCGATATTGCGGTCGTTGGGATTGGTCGGACTTTGATAGAAACGCTGGAATATGGTTTCTATTTTATCTTTTGGTATGCCTATACCATTGTCTTTTACAGAAATATAGGCATGGTGTTCGGTATGTGTAAGTCGGATGATAATATGACCTCCGGTGGGTGTAAACTTGAAAGCATTCGACAGTACATTCATGATTACTTTGTCGAAATTGTTGCGGTCAATCCATACTGGGAGTGTTTCCGAGTCGTGTTCAAACTCGAAGGTGATGTTTTTGTTGGTGGCTTGTTGTAGGAAGAGTTTGTATTCATCGTTGATGAAAGCCACGAGGTCTGTCTGACTCATGTGCATGGTCATTTGTCCCTTGTCAATCTTTCGCAGGTCCATCATTTGATTGATGAGGTGTAGGATGCGCTCAGAGTTTTTCCTGATAATCTCGTAGATACCTTGCCGTTGCGGGTCTTTGTCGTCTTTGATAAGTGAGAGCAACGGAGTGATGATGAGTGTCAGCGGTGTGCGTATCTCATGGCTGATGTTCATAAAGAAACGTAGTTTGGCTTCGCCCATTTCTTCGGCATGGATGTGGTTTTGTAGTAGCATGCGGTCCTGCTCCAGTTTGCGTCGATGCTTCCTGTATGTCCATAATAGCAACATGGCAATGATGAAGTAGATGAATCGTGCCAAAACGCTGGCATACCATGCTGGATGTATTTCTACTGTAAATTCACGTATGGGAGTTTCTTGCTGATTGTTGATGGCTTTGACACGGAAGTTGTATGTGCCTGCTGGCAAGTGTGAGAATGTCACCTCGTTGATACCTGGTTGCATGAAGTGCCAGTCTTCTCCGTTGATGCTGTAGGCATAGGCAATTTGCTCCGTATTATTATAGGTGAGGGCAGAAAACTGTAGGGTGAAAGAGTTGTCATCGTGTGCCAAATCAAATTTCTTAGAGTAGAATACGCGTTCTTCAGTAATGGTATAGCTGCCCGATTCCATGCCGGGATATACGGTGCGGTTGCCTACGATGAGGCGTGATATACATACGTTTGCTTTCCAAGAGTGTAGTTTTAGCTTGAGTGGATCAAACCAGTTGAGACCTCCGGTTCCTCCGAGCAGTAGCAATCGACCGCCATCAGCGGCAAAAACTGCTCCGTCGCTAAACTCATTGCTTTGCAGTCCGCTTTCTAAGAAATAGTTGTTGGTTTTTCCCGTTTTCACATGCAGTCGGCATAAGCCATGTATGGTGCCGATCCAAATATCGCCACGTGCATCTTCCGTCACAAAGGCAATGCTGTTGTCGGGCAGTCCGTTGTCTGTATTGTAGAGCTTTGCTTCTGTACTTCCGTTGGAATAGCAATATACTCCATTTTCTGTTCCATACCACACGTTGCCTCTGCTGTCTGCAAAAACACAATGTGAGAACGATCCGTAATTGACGCAGTTTGTGGAGAATTTGCTTACCCAGTTGTTTGTGGCAATATCCATGCATGCCAAACCTACCGATGTGGCAACGTAGATATATTTATGGTCGGGCGACAGCGCAAGTTTCATGATATAGTCGTTGGGAATACTATTGATATGTCTGTCGCTGTCGGCTTTTGGTAATTGCCTGAATATTTTCAGGCTGCCGTCGGGCCGGCGACATATCAGTCCACTTCCCATAGTGCCTATCCAGATATTCCCGTTGCGGTCTGCTTTTATGTCAAAGACGCTGGAGTTTTTTCCTAAAGGCAAATCAAAGTTGTGGTAGTTGCCAGATGGATCTACGTATCCGCATCCGTCTTCATAGTTTCCTACCCAGATATTGCCATGTAAGTCTTCGCAGAGTGAAAGAATGGCCAACGGTTGTTTCACTACATGGGTTGAAGATATTGGCATTGAGGTGCCGAAGTGCAGTCGGTAAAGTCCGTCTTTGTCGGTTCCTACCCATACTGATCCGTCTTCGCTTCGTAGCACGCTTGTCACACTGTTCTCGCCTATCATGTTTCGAGAGCCTAAGCGGAATCCCATATATCCGAACTCGTAGGGTCTGGTGGGTTGCATGAATACACCTTTCTGAAACATACTCATCCAGATGTTTCCTTCTGCATCTTCGATGATGCTTGTCACTTTTGTTTTACTCAGATTGATGCGGTTGCAGAAAAACGGATTGTTGGTCAGTTTTCCTGTAGCAGGTTCATAGACGTAGAGTCCTTCGCCGTTGCACCCAATGTAGATGTTGTCATTGTGTGCAATATAGATGTTGTTGATGGCTAAGCCTGCCGTACCAGCCACATGGGTGAATCGGTCTGTCTGTGGTGCCATGACAAATAGCCCTTGTCGCAAGGTGGCTACGTAGATGTTGCCTTGTCGGTCTTCGGCTATCTCGCGTATCTGCAAACCAGCAGTTCCTGGTACATGCATGGTCACTTTTCCACTGGTTTCCTGTCTGAGTACGTCTCCATCGGAACAAACCATCCATAGCCTGTTGTTATGATCTTCGAAAGTAAAATTTATATATTTATATTGGTCGATGACTCCACCTATGCTTTCCGCCTTGTTTTTGTCAATTACACGCAGCAAACCAAAGCCAGAAGTGCATACGAGCACATCGCCATTGTTGCGTGTATAGATATATTGGATATAGGTGGTAATCTCTTTTCCGTTTACCAGCATAGGTATTTTTCTAAACTCATAACCGTCGTAGATGAACAGATTGTTGTTGGTTCCAAGGTAGATGTTACCTTCATGATCCTGTCCCATGCAGTTCACGTAGTTGTTGATGTTGTGTCCGTTCTTGTCGGTACTATTCATCACGGTGAAGTTGTAGCCGTCGTAGCGGTTGAGTCCGTTTCGTGTAGCAATCCAAATAAAACCGCGTTTATCTTGTAATACTTGGTTGGCAAAGTTGCTCGACAATTGGTTGTCTGTATCGAATAGTTTTCCTATCTGTGCACTCATCGGCATCAGAAACAGGCTGATGATAAGTGTAAAAATGGTTCTTAGCATTTCGTCTTAGTTATGTAATATGGTGCAAAATTACATAAAATAATCGTTAAAGTGGGTTGAAATGGCCATTTTTTTGTCTGAAAGTCGAAAAAGTTACAAGAAATAAACTTTTTGCGACTTGATTTAGTATTACTAAAGTTTAGGGTACTTACGACAAAGAGTATATCGAAATAACGTCGTATCTTTGCATCGTAGTTATTAGTTTTAGTAGTTTGGTAATATTATTTAGGGTAAAAAAAAGAAATGATAGTTTTTAAAGCTAATTGACTGGTGTTCCACCAGAGCTACGAAACGGAGATATTATGGTTTTTTAAGGAAAATCATGATTAATTGGTTTTTAGAAATGGTGCGTAGGGATACGTGCCATTTCTTTTATAATAGTATGTCTATTGAATTCAATTGCGCCATATAAAATCATCATGTCATAATCCACCACCTTCCTTCGGGATGACTTCGGGATGTGTTCGGGATTCGTTTTGAAAACCTTGGGACTGTCTGCGTATTTACTTGGGAGTATCTGCGTATTTACTTGGGACTGTCTTCGTATTGCCTTGGGAGTATCTTCTTGATGCTTTTGGGATAGCATTTGTTGTACATTCGAAATGTCTGCGTAATGTGTCGGGAGATTCTTTTTATTGGTTTGTCGATATGAGTCAACGGCAGGTTGAGGGAGCTTTGAATAATGGCGGAAAACAAAAAAGAGCCGCATCCCATAAGAGATACAGCTCTTGTCTTAGTCGGGATTACTGGACTCGAACCAGCGACCTCGCGCCCCCCAGACGTGTGCGCTACCAACTGCGCTAAATCCCGATAAGCGAGTGCAAAGGTACAGCTATAATTTGTAATATCCAAATTTTTGTTTCACTTTTTTTGTATTTATCCCCAAAAACACTACCTTTGTATCTCTAAACAAACCTAATTATAATATATGCAATACGAAATAACAGCTCCAAAGGAATTAAAACATACAGCAATCCTACCTGCATCGAAGAGTATTTCCAACCGTGCGCTCGTTATTCATGCGCTGGCTGGAGGCTCTATCTTACCCGAAAACCTATCGGATTGTGACGATACCGAAGTGATAATTTCCGCTTTGCGCGATAATCCTTATGAGATCAATATCAAGGCTGCAGGTACTGCCATGCGTTTCATGACAGCCCTGCTTTCGGTGAAAGAAGGCGAGGAACACGTGCTGACTGGTACTGAACGCATGAAACATCGCCCTATTCATGTGCTTGTTGATGCGCTGCGCTACCTTGGTGCTGACATCACCTATGTGGGAGAAGAAGGCTTTCCGCCTCTGCTTATCAAGGGTCACCGCCTTGATGGCGGTCTGCTCGAAGTGCCAGGCAATATCAGTTCACAGTTTATTTCCGCCCTGTTGATGATAGGTCCGACCTTGCAACAAGGCCTGACACTCCGCTTGAAAGGTGATATTATCTCACGACCCTATATCGATCTGACCCTATGGACCATGCGCGAGTTTGGTGCCGATGCCGAATGGTCAGACTATGAGACTATTACGGTGAAGTCCCAACCATACCATGACCGTGCCTACCGTATTGAGAATGATTGGAGCGGCGCATCCTATTGGTATGAGATGATGGCTCTGGCAACTGGCGATGACGACGAGGTGATCCTCAACGGACTGATGGATGCCTCCAAACAAGGCGATTCCTCGGTGCGATATATCTTCAGCTTGCTCGGTGTGAAAACACAGTTTGCCACAACCGAACAGGGCATTCCCACCAAGGTGACCCTTCGCCATTCAGGCCGTTGCGTACCCCGTTTGGAATACGACTTTGTCAATTCGCCCGATTTGACCCAGACCTTTGTGGTCACTTGCGCTTTGCTTGGTGTGCCCTTCCATTTCCGTGGACTTGCCACCCTTAAGATTAAGGAGACCGACCGTATATCGGCATTGAAGACAGAAATGCGCAAATTGGGATTTGTCATCTATGATATCAACGACAGCGAACTCGTATGGGACGGTGAACGTTGCGAGCCAGACTATGCCGACGGTATCGATACCTATGAAGACCATCGCATGGCATTGGCCTTTGCACCTGCCGCATTGCGTTTCCCCAGTCTGCGTATCAACCATCCAGAGGTGGTCACCAAGTCGTATCCCCACTATTGGGACGACCTTCGCCATTGTGGTTTCCAAATCCAACAACGATAATTCTTAATCGCTATATGCTATGAACTTTCTCCTCTTCGCCCTCATTGCCATCGGAGCCCTCGGCCTTTTGGCGGCCTTGCTGTCTATTGGCGACAGCGATAGCCCCGTGGTACATGGCGATCACGACTGCGCTTCCTGCACAAGCCACGATGACGGTTCGTGTAAGATAGCCTGTATGATGGAGGAGTCTCGTCGGCGAAAAGAGGAAAAAGCACGTGTTGCTGCATCTGCTGATACCGATGGAGATGATGGCGATGACGGCAATTGCGTGACCGATGTTCATAGCGACGAATCAGACGAGAATACAGATGACGCGTCAGACGATAGGCCTTCGGCCACAGATCGTCTGCCACTTACTCCCATCATACTGCTGCTCGCCATACTCGTTGCCGCCTCGTGTTCCACACAGCGAAATAACAGTCAGACACGAATATGGCATGCGTTCAATGCTCGCTACAATACCTATTTCAATGCATCGCAAGCCTTTATCGAAGGATGCGACGAACAGGAACGCGGCAATCGAGACGACTATACCCAGTTGTTGCCAATCTATGCGGCGGGCAACAAGCAGAGCCGCAGTATCGGAACAAGTCATTTTGACCGTACGATAGAGAAGTCGGAGAAAGCCATTCGCCGTCATAGCATCAAGCGGCGCCCCGAATGGAACAAGCAACGACGCAAGACTAAAGCCGATATAGAGTGGCTCAATCGCCATGAATACAATCCGTTTCTCTGGCGTGCTTGGCTTCTTTTGGGCAAAGCACAGTTTCATGAAGGAAATTTTGAAGAGTCTGCTGCCACCTTTGGATATATGGCACGGCTATACAAAACGCAACCCATCATCCTTGCCCGTGCTCGGGCATGGCAAGCCAAATGCTATGCGGAGATGGGATGGCGCTACGAAACCGAAGATCTCATCACCAATCAGCATCGCGACAGCATACCCCGTCAGGCTGTGGCAGATTGGGATTTTACCCTTGCCGACCATTATCTTCGCACCGGACAATATGCCGATGCCACGCGTTATCTCATGCGTTGCATACGTCATGAGCGTCGCCGCCAACGCAAAGCCCGTCTCTGGTATATTGTGGGACAGATTGAACAACATCAAGGTCATTCCCAACAGGCATTCGAGGCTTATCGCCATGTGGTTCGTCTGCAACCGCCTTACGAATTGGAGTTTAATGCACGCATCTCACAAACCGAGGTGATGGCCTCTGCCGATGCTAAGGGTATGATACGTAAGTTGCAACGAATGGCTGCGTCAGACAATAATAAAGACTATCTCGACCAAATCCATTATGCCATCGGCAATATTCGTTTAGCCCAGCGCGATACGTTGCAAGCCATTGCATCATACGAAGAAGGTGCCCGTCGATCTACCAGAAATGGCACCGAGAAGGGAGCTTTACTCCTCCAATTGGCGCAACTCTATTGGCAGCGTGAAGCCTATGCCAATGCACGCCGATGCTATAGTGAGGCTGTGGGACTTATCGATACCGCCCTCCCACACTATAAGGAAGTGAATCGCAGGTCGGAAATTCTCGACCAGTTGGTCCCCCTGACCGATGCTGTCCATCTGGAAGACTCGTTGCAACGCTTGGTTGCCATGCCTGAAGCAGATCGCCTCAAGGTGATAGACCGCCATATTGCGGAATTGAAAAATGCCGAACGAGAGGCCAAACGCGCACAGCAGGATGCAGAAATGCAAAGTCAATGGGAGACGCAAAACGCCCAAAATAATGGTATGTCGGCTGTCGGTAATGATACAAAAGCCTCCACTTGGTATTTCTACAATCCGCAACTTGTCAGTCAAGGTCGCATTCGTTTTGAACAACTTTGGGGCAAACGCCCCAACGAAGACGATTGGCAACGCAGTAATCGTTCCGTCGTACCAACGTTGAATGGTGAGGCTGACCATGAAACAGAGGTTGATGCCGATTCCGCAAAAACGACAGCTTCTGCAACAGATACCGAGAGCGATACCACCCAGCTCAATCCCTTTACTCGCGAATACCATTTGGCACAACTGCCTTTCACCGCCGAACAAAAAGCTGAGAGCGATCGCAAGATGCGCGAAGCACTATTGCCTGCTGCGGTCATCATGAAAGATAAGGTGGAAAATCTCGCCTTGGCCCGTCGCATGTTTACCTATCTTGTAGATCGATGGCCCACCGATTCACTCAACGATTTGGCATGGTATCATCTCTATCTGATGAATGCACGTGAGGGACGGATGGCTGATGCCGATTCTGCTCTTGTGCGATTACAACGTCAGTATCCGCAAAGCGAGTGGACCCAACTGCTCTCCAATCCCTATTATGCCGACAACCAGCGTTTCGGTCAACATTTAGAAGATTCGCTCTATGCTGCTACTTATGAGGCTTTCTGTCAGGAACGTTACCAAGAAGTGGCAGCCAATGTGCAACTCTCTGCCCAGCGTTTCCCCCATGGTGCCCATCGTTCCAAGTTCTTGTTCGTAGAAGCTTTGAGTCTGCTTAACGAGGGTAGGGTAGATAAGTCGGCGCAACAACTGAAACAAGTAGTAGAGGACTATCCTGATAGTGAGGTCGGCCCAATGGCTGGTCACATTCTCCGTGGACTTCAGCAGGGCCGCCGACCACAGGGTACCATGCGCCCCAAGGACGATATCTGGCGACAACATGCCTTGGCAGAATCTTCAGACAGTACGGTCGTTGATACGCTCAGCCTTCGTCGCGATGTGCGTTTTGCTTTTGTTTTAGCCTTCCATCCCGATAGTGTGAACCAAAACCAACTGCTCTATGAATTGGCACGTTATAATTTTACCTCCTATTTGGTGCGCAATTTCGAGATTGCTGTCAATAGTGAGGATCCCGTTCATCGACTCACCGTTAGCGGTTTCCGTTCCTACGATGAGGCTTTGCAGTATGCCCGCCATCTTTATGAGACCCCACAGATGACAGTTCGGTTGAAGGGATGTCGTCGCATCATCATTAGTGAAGACAACCTGCCGTTGCTCGGCACACAGTATAGTTACGACGACTACGACCGTTTCTTCCAAGAAACGCTTGCTCCCGTCAAGACCGATTCCCATCCGTTGCTCAACAGTCCCGAAACTATCGTTGAGCAGCCTGCCGACCGTGAAACCGATGATGATGCCGATGAAGATCAGCTTCCCATGCCGTCCTCTTCTCCCGACCAACCCATCGTCATCGATTTCGACGATGACTTCTATCGGTAGGGAGGAGCGATATAATCTCCAGTTTTAGTCTGTAGTTTATAGCGCTCCAATCCTGTAATTTGCTCAATAATATCGTATCCACCCCTTTGCTACGATGTAGGCAAGGATCATCGCAATGCAGTATAGTGCCGATATATACCATGATTTCTTTTCTTTAATATCGCTCATAAGATACATGCAGAACACGATGAAAAATAGGGCGGACACTATATTGAGCGTATAGATGAATACTTTATAGTGCTCCAATCCTGTAATTTGCTCAATAATATCGTATCCACCCCTTTGCTACGATGTAGGCAAGGATCATCGCAATGCAGTATAGTGCCGATATATACCATGATTTCTTTTCTTTAATATCGCTCATAA